>VBCL01000202.1 GCA_005888865.1 Betaproteobacteria bacterium
ACAGGGCCGGGATGACCGCGGCCGCAAACGCGATCGTAACGACCAAAAAGCAATCGCGAAAGGCCGGCGTGGGGTCGCCCGACCCGGCATAGGCGTCGAATCTCCACTCCAGGAGCACCGCGAGGAGGTTGACGCCCACGGCGCCTCCGAGCTGGCGGGCGAAGTTCACGGCCGCTGCGGCGTGGCCCAGGTACTCGGCGGGAAGGGTTTGCACAGCGCCGACGTTGAGCGCGGGAATGATGAGCCCCAGACCCGCGCGGCCGATGCCGAGCCAGAGGGCCAGTACCCAGAAGGTTGTCGCGCCGGTGGCCAGCGCGAGCAGCAGGCTCGACACCGCGAAGCAGGTCAAGCCCGCGGCAACGACATGACGCGCCGACGCCCGATCGGTCAGGCGCCCCGACACCG
>VBCL01000203.1:0-7407 GCA_005888865.1 Betaproteobacteria bacterium
CAGACCCAGGGCGAGCGTGGCCACCATGGCAACGAGTGTGGCCGGCGACAGCCACCCCGCACGGTGTCCCACGACCGGCAGGTTGAGCAGTGCGATGAGCCCGCCCGCGAGCAGGACGGCGCCTGGCCAGTCGAACGGTCGCCGCGGACCTGCGCCTCGCCCACTGGAAAGCGAGCGCGCGCCGAGAGGCCAGGCGGCGACACAGAACGGGACCGATAGAAGAAAGATCGCTCGCCAGCCGAAGGCCTGCATCAGCAAGCCGCCGATCGCCGGCCCGATGGCGGGGGCGAGCACGACGCCGAACCCGAACAGCCCCATGGCGCGGCCGCGTTCTTCCGGGGGGAAGACCTCGAACAGCGCGATCATCGACAGCGGCTGCATAACGCCGGCGGCGGCGCCCTGCAGCACGCGCGCCGCGATCATCGACTCGGCGCTCCAGCTCGCCGCGCCGAGGATCGAGCCCACGAAGAACACGGCCATGGTCGCGAGAAACGTGCGGCGCTGACCGAAGGTCTCGACCAGCCACGTGGTCGCAAGCATCGTCGTGGTTGTCGCCGCCAGGAAGCCTGTGGCGATCCACTGCAGCGAATCATGGCCGATGTTGAACTCGAGCAGCAGCGCCGGGAACGCCACGTTGACGATGGTGGCGGCGAGGATCGTGGCGACGGTGCCGACCATCGCGGCCGCGACGACCCGTGCCCGGCGCTGGACACTGGCGGAAATGGCGTCAGGCCGACACGGGTTCGCCGACCGCGGCAAGCGGCCGCCCGCAGAGCGCGAGCGCGGTGTCGGCGAGCTCGTCCCACACATTGCCGCGGCCGATGCCTTTGGCAAGCGCATCGAGCCGCGCGAGGCGGATGAGCAACGGCCGGAGCGACGAGGGATCGACGCGCCGCGCCGCCCGCTCCAATGCGCCCTGGCGCCTGCCCCACACACGCGCCGTACGCACCGCCGCAGCGACCGGCGTTCCGGCGGTGGTCGCGGTGAGCACCGAGGCGAGCGCATGCAGATCTTCGCCGAGCTGCCAGAGCAGAAGCGGCACGCCTTCGCCCGCGGCTTCGAGGGCGGCGAGGATGCGCAAGGCGCGCGCGGCGTCGCCGGCGAGCCAGGCTTCGGAAAGCTGGAAGACATCGAAGCGTGAGACATCGGCGACCGCGCGCTCGACCGCATCGTGCTCGAGCTCTCCCTCGGGAAGGAGCAGCCCCAGCTTTTCGATCTCCTGCTTCGCTGCGAGGAGATTGCCTTCGGTCGCCTCGGCGAGAAACTGCAGGGTCTCGTCGGTGACGCGCTGCTTCTGTCGCGCGAGGCGTGTGCCAAGCCATTGCGGCAGCTCACCGCGCTCGAGCGGGTACACGGCGATGCTGACCCCCGCTTGCTCGAGCGCCGAGAACCACGCCGAAGCCTGTGCGGCGCGATCGAGTCGCGGCAGTGTGACCAGCGTGATGGTGTCCGCGCTAGGATTCGCCGCGCAATCCTCGAGCACGCGCGCGCCTTCGACGCCGGGCTTGCCCGACGGGATAGAAAGGTCGATGAGCTTGCGCTCGCCGAACAGGGCAAGGTTGCGGTTGGCCGCGGCGAACGCTTCCCACTTGAAGCCAGGCTCGGCGACCAGGACCTCGCGCTGGTCGAACCCCGCGCTGCGGGCGGCGGTGCGGATCTCGTCACCCGCTTCGATCGCCAGCAGCGGCTCGTCGCCGTGAACGACGTACAGGGGACGAAGTCCGTTGGCGAGATGCGATGCGAGTTGGGCGGGACGAAGTTGCATGGAAAGCTTTCACCACAGAGAACACAGAGCAAGGCTTTTTCTTAACCGCTTTTATGTGTTCTCTGTGTTCTCTATGCCCTCTGTGGTGAGAATTTTCGGTCAAGCGGGCTTCTTGGCCGACTGCAACCGGCGCACGATCTGCGCGACCGCGTCGTCCTGCATCTCGCGCCAGAGCCGCTGCTCCTGCGCTTCCTTGGCGAGCGCTTCGGCGTCGTTATACGTGTAGGTTCGCCGCACCACCAGCTCCGCCGTCGGAAGCCAGCGGACGCGGAACAGGATCCGCTTGCTCAGCATGAACTCCGCCACCTTGCCCCCAGCGGAAAGCGACAGGATTTGCTTGTTGTTCTCGACGCTGACGATGTCGAGGATCGCCTGCGCCTGGTCGGCCAGGGGGACGAGCTTCGCGCTGCCCGCGCTTTCGAGTGAGCGCCGGAGGTCGGTGGTCAGCGGCTGCGACGGCGGCGAATTCAGGTATAGCGTCTCGAACGCGTAGTGCGCTTCGCCGCGGAGGTGGAAGCCGCAGGAGGCGAGCGCGCCCAAGAGCACGAGCGCGACGAAAAGTCGCGCGAAGGGCGATTGGCGAGCGGGCCTGTCGTCCCCGCGCACGCGGGGACCCAGCGTCTTTGGCCCAAACGCCACTGGATTCCCGCGTTCGCGGGAATGACGACACAACCCGCGCGACTCAGCACACCACATTGACCAACCTTCCGGGCACGACGACGACCTTGCGCGGCAGCGCACCGTTGGCGTATTTCTGAACCTCGGGGCTCGCCACCGCGGCCTTCTCGATCGCGGCGGCGTCCGCGGCCGCCGGCACGCGCAGCTTCCCGCGCAGCTTCCCGTTCACCTGCAAGACGAGCTCGATCTCCTCCTGCGCCAGCGCAGCGGTATCGACCTTCGGCCACGGCGCGTCGAGGATGTCGCCGTGTTTCGCCGCGTAGCCCAAATGCTCCCACAGCGCGTGCGCGATATGCGGGACCACTGGATTCAACACGCGGAGCAACAGCGACAACCCTTCGCGCGCAAGCTCGACGGCGGCCGGGGTCGCTTCCGCCGGCGCGCTTTCGAGGGCATTCAACATCTTCATCCCCGCGGAGACCACGGTGTTGTACTTGACGCGCTTGTAGTCGTCATCCGCCTGCTTGAGATGCAGATGCAGCTCGCGCCGGATCGCGCGCAATACCTGCGGCGCGTGCGCCCAGTCGACCGGCGTCGGCGCGCGCGAGAGTTGCTCGGCGCGCCCTTGCGCATATGCCCAGAGACGCTTGAGGAATCGATGTGCGCCGTCGACCGCCGCGTCGGACCACAGCGCCGAGTCCTCGGGCGGTCCCAGGAACATGGAGAACAATCGCGCGGTATCCGCGCCATACCTGCCGATAAGCTCGTGCGGGTCGACGCCGTTCTTCTTGCTCTTGGACATCGTGCCGATGCCGTCGTAGTCGACCTTTTCGCCGTCGGCCTTGAGCGTGCCGCCGATGATGTGACCCTCGGCATCGTGCACCGCATCGACGTCCTCGGGTGGGAAATAGTCGATTCCACCCCTCTCGCTCCGCCGCAGATACGCATGGTTCAGCAGCATCCCCTGCGTCATGAGGCGCGTGAACGGCTCGTCGAACCCGACGAGCCCCATGTCGCGCATCACCTTGGTCCAGAATCGCGCGTAGAGCAGATGCAAGATCGCGTGCTCGATGCCGCCGATGTACTGGTCCATCGGATTCCAGTACGCATTGCGCGAATCGATCATCGCGCTTTTTCCATCAACCTGTGCCCCCGGGCAGGCATAACGCATGTAGTACCACGCGGAATCGACGAAGGTGTCCATCGTGTCGGTCTCGCGCTTCGCGGGCACGCCGCATTTCGGACAGGTCGTGTCGACGAATTCGGCGCGCTTGGCGAGCGGATTGCCGGTGCCGTCCGGCACACAATCCTCAGGCAGCACCACCGGGAGATCGCTCTCCGGCACGGGCACGTCGCCGCACGCCGGGCAATGGATGATCGGAATCGGCGTGCCCCAGTAGCGCTGGCGCGAGATGCCCCAGTCGCGCAGGCGGTAGGTGGTGCGCTTCTCGCCCAATCCCTTCGCGTTCAGGTCCGCCGCGACCGCGTCCACGGCGGCCTGGTACGCCAGCCCGTCGTACTTGCCGGAGTGGATGCAAACCCCGCGCGTCTTGTCCTCGTACCACGGCTCAAACGCGTCGGTGGAGAACGTCTCGCTGGGAACCGCGATCACCTGCTTGATCGGCAGCCGATACTTCTTCGCGAACGCGAAATCGCGCTCGTCGTGCCCCGGCACGCCCATCACCGCGCCGTCGCCGTACGCCATCAGCACGTAGTTGCCAACCCAAACTTCGATCTTCTCGCCGGTCAGCGGATGGGTGACGAAGAGCCCGGTGGGCATCCCCTTCTTTTCCATCGTCGCGAGCTCGGCCTCGATCACCGTGCCGCGCTTGCATTCCTCGACGAACACGGCCAGCTTCGGATTCGATCGGGCCGCGTGCGCGGCCAGTGGATGCTCGGCCGCGACCGCGCAGAAGGTCACTCCCATGATCGTGTCGGCGCGCGTGGTGAACACCCATAGCTTGCCCTCGCCGATGAGCGCCCCGCCCGCGTCGCGAATCTGGTGCGGGAAGGCGAAACGAACGCCCTCGCTCCGACCGATCCAGTTCGCCTGCATCGCGCGCACGCGATCGGGCCAGCCGGTCATCTTCGGAAGGTTGTCGAGAAGCTCGTCGGCGTAATCGGTGATCCGCAGGTAATACATCGGGATCTCGCGCTTCTCCACCGGCGCGCCGGAGCGCCAGCCCTTGCCGTCGATCACCTGCTCGTTGGCAAGAACCGTCTGGTCGACCGGGTCCCAGTTGACCACGCCGGTCTTCTTGTAGGCGATGCCCTTCTCCAGCATCTTGAGGAAGAACCACTGGTTCCAGCGGTAATAGTCCGGCTTGCAGGTCGCGAGCTCGCGCGACCAGTCGATCGCGAGCCCCACCGCCTGCATCTGCGTTTTCATGTAGGCGATGTTGTCGTAGGTCCACTGCGCGGGAGGGACGCCGCCTTTCATCGCCGCGTTCTCGGCCGGCAGCCCGAACGCGTCCCAGCCCATCGGCATCAACGTGTTGTAGCCGTTCATGCGCAGGTACCGGTACATCATGTCGTTGATGGTGTAGTT
The DNA here is from genome assembly GCA_005888865.1 of Betaproteobacteria bacterium. Classification (GTDB taxonomy): domain Bacteria; phylum Pseudomonadota; class Gammaproteobacteria; order Burkholderiales; family Casimicrobiaceae; genus PALSA-1003. The sequence continues at coordinate 4,932 of VBCL01000203.1, forward strand.
GCGCACGTGACCCATGTGCAACACCCCCGAGGGATAGGGCAGCATCGACACGCAGTAGTACTTGGGCCGCCCCGGCTCCTCGCGGGCGCGAAACGCCTGGATGGACGCCCAGTGCGCCTGCGCGGAGGCCTCGATGTCAGCGGGGCGATACGGCTGCATTCGGTCGTGGCTCGACGGAAAAGCGAAGCGACCGATTATACCGGCAGGATGAAATCCGGCTCGACGACTGTTAACCGGTCACGAGCGCAACGACGGCGAGCGCCGCGAAGAGCGCGGCGGCGATCAGGCGTACGGGCCGGAGCGGAATCTTCGCCGCGGCGGCGCCGCCGAGCCACACCACTGGTGCGTCGGCAATGAGCATGCCGAGTGTTGTTCCGGCGACGACCGCGACCAGGTTGTTGAACTGCGCGGCGAGGATCACCGTGGCGATCTGTGTCTTGTCGCCCATTTCCGCGAGGAAGAAGGAGACGACCGTGACCGCAAATGCGTTCATCAGTCCGACATCGCTACGCTCGTCTTCCACCTGATCGGGTTTGAGCGCCCACAGCGCGACACCGAGGAACGATGCGGCGATGAGCCAGTGCAGCCAGCCGGCAGGGACGACCTGACGCAGCCACGCGCCGACCGCGCCGGCCAGCGTGTGATTCGCGAGTGTCGCGACCGCGATGCCGAACACGATGGGAAGCGGGCGGCGAAAGCGCGCACCCAGCAACAGTGCAAGGAGCTGCGTCTTGTCGCCGATTTCGCCAACAGCGATCACCAGGATCGAGACGAAGAACGCTTCCATGTTAGGGGATGTGCAATGCGGGGGTATTGGGCTGGCCGAGAGCCCGAACGGGCCTCTCGTCGGGTGGGGGCAACGCTCCGGCGCCCAGAGCGGAGCCCGGGGGAGCGGAAGGGTAGAATTCTAGCTTATGGCGCGGGAACCTCTCCCGCGGTTCACAGCCCAAAGACGCAGCCTCCAAAACTGTGCTGCCCCGATCATGCCGCGCTGGTTGAACATCGTCGCTTGCCGCTTCGTTCGCTGCTTGGTTGCAGCGGCGCTTGCTTTGCCGGCAGTGGCTGCGCCTGTGCGCACCGCGCACGTCGAGGCGGAACTCGTACCCGAGCAAACCGCGCTTTCGCCGGGCCGCCCGCTGACTGTCGCGTTGCGCCTGGCGATGGAGCGAGGCTGGCACACGTATTGGCAGAACCCGGGCGAATCCGGATTGCCGACCACACTCACTTGGAAGCTGCCCGACGGACTTTCCGCCGGGCCGATCCAATGGCCGCCGCCGCGCACGCTGCCGCAGGGACCTCTGACCAATTATGGTTACGAGGGTGAGGTCCTGCTTCTGACAGACGTCGTCGCCGTTCCGGATTTCCTGAGCGGCAGGACGGTCACCCTGAATGCACGCGCGGACTGGCTGGTATGCAAGGAAATCTGCATTCCCGAGGGCGCGGACCTGTCGCTGACGCTGCCGGTCGCCAACAACGCGGAGCCCGATCGGCGGTGGGCGGGGCCGATCGCACGCACGCGCGGCGCGCTGCCTCGGCCTCTCGAGGGTTGGAATATCGCCGCGACCGGACGCGGCGGCGAGATCGACCTCGCATTGACTCCGCGGGCCGGTGCCGCGGATCCGGGTGAGGTGCATTTCTTCCCGTTCAACGAAGGCAAGATCGAAGCGAGCGCGCCCCAGCCTCTCGCGCGTGACGGTTCGGCGCTGAAGTTGACATTGCCGGTGGCGAGCCAGCGCGTCGGCGAGTTCACGCGCGTTGCGGGCGTCCTCACTGCCACCAAGGGATTCGGCGACCGTAGCGCTGCGACGATCGATGTGCCGCTCACCGGCAGCGTCGTCGCGGGCTCAACCGCGTCTCCACCTGCGATCGTCCCTGCGCCCGCATCGACCGGCAGTGATCTCTCGCTCGGCGTGGCGCTCGCCTTCGCGTTCGTCGGAGGCATCCTGCTCAATCTGATGCCCTGCGTGTTCCCGGTGCTTTCGCTCAAGGTATTCGGATTCGCGGCTCACGGCTTCAACACCGGCACGACGCGCGCGCACGGTCTTGCGTTCGGCGGCGGGGTGATCGTTTCGTTCTGGCTGCTGGCTGGGCTGCTCTTCGCGCTTCGCGCGGGCGGAGCACAACTCGGCTGGGGCTTCCAGCTTCAGTCGCCCCCGGTCGTTGCCGGGTTGGCGGTGCTGTTTTTCGTGCTCGCGCTCAATCTCTCGGGCATGTTCGAGGTCGGTCAGCTCTTGCCGTCCGCGCTCTCGACCTGGAGCGCGCGCAACGCATTCGTCAACGACGCGCTCTCCGGCGTGCTCGCCGTCGCGATCGCCTCGCCATGCTCCGCGCCGTTCATGGGCGCCGCGATCGGCTACGGCCTCGCGCAGAGCGCTTCGTCGACCTTCGCGGTGTTCACCGCGCTCGGGGTGGGCATGGCGCTGCCGTATGCGCTGCTGGCGTTCTTTCCCGGATGGCGCAAGTACCTGCCGTCTCC
>VBCL01000203.1:7554-8118 GCA_005888865.1 Betaproteobacteria bacterium
TCTGGGCCTGGCAGACGCGGCGGACGGGCGGAGCCAGGGGCTGGGGATGGGCTGCGCTCGCGGGGCTTGTCGCGGCGATCGTGGTGGGCGCACCGGTCGTCAGCGCGCCGGCGGGGCCAGGCGAATCGGCGGCCAAGCCGGTCGTGGCAGACAAGGGAGCGTGGCAGGACTACGCCCCGGAGCGCGTTCTGCAGCTCACTGCAGCCGGCCGCACGGTCTTCGTCGACTTCACGGCGGCGTGGTGCGTGACCTGTCAGGTCAACAAGCGACTGGTGCTCAATACCGACGCCGTGCAGCAGGCGTTCGCGCAGTACGACGTCGCGCTGCTGCGCACCGACTGGACACGACGTGATCCGACCATCGGACATGCGTTGGCGACGCTGGGACGAAGCGGCGTGCCGGTGTACGTTCTCTATCGGCCGGGACGAGAACCCCTGATCTTCCCGGAGGTCCTACGCCAGAGCACGATCACCGATGCGCTGGCGGAGATCGGGCGCGGACCCCTTGTGACGGAGGCAAGATGACTCTGCGAACATTGATTGTTGCGCTGGCGTTCTGCGCGCT
>VBCL01000203.1:8218-8487 GCA_005888865.1 Betaproteobacteria bacterium
CAACCCCGGTTGTCCGTTCGTGCGCAACCATTACAACACTCGGAACATGCAGGCGCTGCAGGCGAGCTGGGCCCCGCGCGGGGTCGTCTGGCTCTCGATCGATTCGTCGAATCGGACGAGCTTCGATTTCATGTCGCCGGCGAAGCTTGGCGAGTGGATGCAGGCGCGGGGCGCTGCGCAGAGCGCAGTCCTGGTCGACCCCGACAGCGCGACCGCAAAACTTTACCAGGCGAAGACGACGCCGCACATGTTCGTCATCGATCCGCAGG
>VBCL01000204.1 GCA_005888865.1 Betaproteobacteria bacterium
AGCCGCATCGATGCCATCGCGAAACCCTCCGGCTAGCGCGCGGCGTTGAGCCCGAAGGCGTCGGCTTCGGCTTCGACCGTGCGGATCAGGGTGTTGACGAGCGGGGTCAGCACGAACCACGCGACGAGGAAAATGCCCAGCATCAGCGGCAGCGCGGCCGGATCGGCGCGATCGCGAAGACCGAGCCGCGATCCCCACCGGACGAGCGCGCGATCGAGACCGAAATGCACGAACCCTAACGCGACGGCAACCAGCANNNNTGGAGCACGTAATGCCCCATCTCGTGACCGAGCACGGCTTTGATCTCGGGCAACGACGTCTTGTCGAGCAGATTGTCGTTGAGACTGATCCGGGTCACCCCGAGCAGGCCCGACACGTTGGCGCTGACCCGTGTGGTCTGCTTGGACGCATCGAACCACGCTACGTGATCGGTCGGAATCTCGTTGGCGCGGGCAAGCGCGAAAACCGCGTCGCGCGTCGGTCCCCCCGGCAGCGGCTTGTAGTCGTTGAACAAGGGTGCGACGAAAACGGGCTCGATCAGATCGAGAAAGAGCGTGACGACAAACGCGAGGCCGGTGGCCCACACCCACCAGCGGGCACCCGTGCGCCGGATCGCGGTATTGAGCAACGCGAGCACGACCGAGCCGATGACGAGCGTGACGGCCAGCCCGATCAGCGCTTCTCGCAACCATCCCGGGAAGGTCAGGTTCGACAGCCCGTACTGGTGCTCACGCACGAACCGGGCGTAGATCGACATCGGCAGCCTGAGGACGAAAGTCGCGACCAAGAACAGCACAGCGTAGATCAATGCGCTCAGGAAGCGCCGGCGGCTCAGCCGCTCCGCCAGATCGCGCATCCGCTTCGACCAGCCCGCGACAAGGAGCAGCGCCAGCGCCCCCACGCCGTAGACGAGCTCCCAGAACTCCAGCCAGTAACGACCCTCGAAATACGCATCGGAGACCTGCCGCTGCTCGGGCGACAGCAGCGCGAGCCAGGCTTCGGTTGCGCGGTCGACATCGAATCCGGGCTGCGGCTTCGCCGCATCCGGCACCTGCAGGCCCGGAGGCAGGTCGCGGACGATCGACGCTTCGCCGAGGGCGGTATCGATACCCGCGTAACCAACGATCGCGATCGCGACGAGAATCAAAAGCGATCTCACGGGGACCACGTCCTGTCGGCGAAGGATACGCATCAACGCAGCGTCAGTTTCTGCATCCGCCAGTTCAATAGCTCGGCGACGTAGATCTCCTTCTCGCTCGGGCACGCGATCTCGTGCACCCAGCCGAACTGCTTCGCCTGTTTGCCCGACTCGCCGAGCACGCCGAGGACCTTGCCGTCGAGCGTGAGCTTGTAGATACGCCCGGGAAACGCGTCGGCGCTGAACAGAACCTGGTTCGGTCCCGGCGTAATGCACAGCGCCCAGGGCGCGCCGGCAGAGAACGTGCCGGACTTCGCATCGGGATCGGGACGGTTCCCGATCGCGGGACGCGCGTTGCGATCGAACGGGACGTCGATGGTGATGACGCGCAACAGCTTTCCGTCGCCGTCGAAGACCTGGATGCGTCGGTTGAAACGGTCGGCAACGTAGATGTTGCCTTGGGCGTCGGCGGCGATGCTGTGCGGCGTGTTGAAAAAGCCGGGCGTATCGCCGCGGTCGCCCCAGGACTTGAGCCAGTTGCCGTTCTTGTCGACTTTGGCCACGCGCGAGTTGATGTAGCCGTCGCTGATGTAGGTGTTGCCGGCAGGATCCCAGGTCACGTCGGTCGGTTGGCGGAAGCGGCCATCCTCGGCGGGCAGGGGCGGCTTGGGGTGCTTGAGAGGGCCGGTTTCCTCGTCGGACGCCTCTTGCTTGCGGCCGAAGACCATCGCGACCCGTCCCTCGGGGTTGAACTTGATGATCATGTCCGAGCCCTTGTCGACGGCCCAGACGTTATCCTCCTTGTCCACCCGCACGACGTGTGCGAACGACCACGCGTAGAGATTCTTCCCAATTTCGCGAATGAACTGGCCATCCGCGCCGAACTCGAGAAGCTGCGCCGCCGATGCGGCAAATGCGGGTCCAGTCGTGTTGCCCCGCGAGAAGACGAGGATGTGCTTCTTCGAGTTCACCGCGACGCCGGTGACCTCGCCGAGATACAGGTCCTTGGGGAGTTTCAGGAAATCGATATCGCCGTCGTACGGAATGACCGGCACCTGCGCGAACGCGGTCGACCACACGAGCACCAACAAGCCAACCCACCGAGCCTTCATCTTCTCCTCCGATGATTGTTGTGGCGCAGCCGGGCGCGACCGGGTCCGCCGACTGCGCGCACAGGAGTATAGCTCGGACGCGCGGCATCGCAGCCCTAAGACTGCGATGGCGTTTCAGGCAGCGAATGCGTCGGGCAAGCGCTGTTGGCGAGCGCGATGTCGCGCGCTCCGCTCGATCAACACCGAGTCGCCGAACTCGTGGGTGCGATAGCCGTGTGCGTCGAGCGCGGCGTCCGCGTCACGCAAGGTCGCATCGTCCGCGAACGCACGCAGCAGATGGTAGTGGCTGCTCCCCGGTTCGTGGGTGCCGGAGATGATGGCATCGACGACTCGCAATCTCGTGTCGGCGCCGATGCGTTGCGTGGCCAGCCCCGGACCGGCGCGTATGCCCATGGCCGGCAAAGCCGCATGCTCCAGCGCGCGCACGACGGTTGTGCCGACCGCGAGGACTCAGCCCCCGCGCGCGTGCGCGCAACCAATCGCGCGCACCGTGGCGGCGGGAATGAAGTACGGCTCGTCGAAGGGGAGCCGGGCATCGAGCGCTTCGTCGCCCGTGGAGGAGATGCCCGCCGCGTGCGTGAGCGTGGCAAACGCGACGCTGCGATTGCGCAGCGCGCCCAGCGCCCGCCAGTCGAGCATGAAGCCGGCCGACGGTGGCTCGAAAGCGACGGGTGGGCCGGCGACGGGCGTCCACACATCCCACAACGCGAGGGGCGAGGGCACGTGCGCATACTGGATCGGTCGGCCGTGGCGCGCGATGCCGGCCCACACGTCGGCGGTCGTTCCCTCGAAGCGAAGCGTGATCAGGCGCCGATGGCCCAGAAGGCCTTCGACAATCGCCGTCAACGGTCCGAGCGCGAGCCGATCGCCGGCGACAAGCGGTGGCGGCAGCGGGCGATCCTCGGTGCGGGTCCGGAAATCGCCGTCGCCAAAGACCACGGCAACGCAGCGCTGAAGCGCCTCGGGCTCGAGCGATCGGCGACCCGCGAGACGCACTTCGATCGCGGCACCGGTGCCTACGTGCACGCCGTAAAGGCTCGCCGGCAAGGTCGCCGCGTCGTTGGCGACGATGAGATCGCCCCGGCGCAGGAAGCTCGCCAGCGCCGCACGCGGCACGTGCACGATCGTCCCGTCGGCGCGAAGCACCAGGAGCTTCGCATCGGGCCGACGCTGGATCGGGTCGCGTGCGGGGATCATGCGCACGCCGTTGCGGCGCCTTCGAAGCGTACGCTGTCGCGCGGCTGCGCCTGCAGCGATGAGCGCAAGTCGAGCAGTGCGCGCTCGATTGCGCCGCCCAACTCGCGCGCCGCGTCGGCGGGGGCCTTGAGCGTCGTCGGATCGGCGTCCGGAACTGCCAGTGCGTGCAACGGCGTATCCATGTCTCCGGGATCGAGCGAAAGAAAGCGCACGCCCAGGCTTGCCAGTTCTTCCTGCCAGACGCGGCTCAAGTGATGCAATGCCGCCTTGCTCGCGCCGTATGCGCCCCAGCCCGGATAGGCGTTGATCGCCGCGTCGCTCGACACGTTGAGGACCACCGCCCCGCGCCCTTCGCGGGCGGAGGCGGCAAGCGCGCCGAGCAGCGCCTTGGTCAGCCGGAACGGCCCGACGAGGTTGGTCGCGAGCGCCTGCTCGAGATCCTCGCAGTCGGTGTCGCCGAGCGGCCGCAGCGGGACGGGCCCGAGGCTCGATGCATTGTTGATCAGGACATCGAGGCCGCCCAGACGCCCGACGGCCTGCAACGCGATCGGATGGATATCTTCCTTCCGCGAGACATCGCCGACGATGCCGTGGGCGCCGGTCGCAGCCGCGACGCGCTCGACGCGGCTCGGATCGCGGGCGACGAAGGCGACGCGTGCTCCGCGGGCGACGAGCTCGTGCACCAGCGCAAGACCGAGGCCCGACGTGCCGCCGGTGATTACGACGCGCAGATCCGCGATCGTGTCGGAGCGATCGGGGTCCGGCCCTTCAAGGTTGTGGGTTGCTGCCATGTGTGTTCTCCTTTCCGTGACACGATGGTAGGCGCCGTGCGCGTCGGTCCCAAGCGCGTTGTCCAACATATTGGCGGAAGGTCGAATCGATGGACGCACCCGATCACGTTGCCGCGCACCTCGCGCGCAATCTCATCAGCCTGCGCCACGCGAGAGCGCTAACGCAGGAGGCGCTGGCGAAATCGGCGGCGGTCCCACGTTCGACGGTTGCCAATCTCGAATCGGGCGAGGGCAATCCGTCGCTCGCGGTCCTGGTCAAGGTGGCCAACGCGCTCGGTGCGCCGATCGACGAGCTGCTCGCTCCACCTCACGCCAAGGTCCGCCAATGGCACGCGGCGGACATCGCGTCGCGGAGCTCCGGCCGGGGCGTGAAGCTCCGCTCGCTGGTGCCCGAGCCGGTGCCGCAGGAGATGCTGACGGTCATGGAGTTCGCCCCGAAGGGATCGATGCGCGGCACGCCGCATCTGCCCGGGACGCGCGAGTTCTTCACCTGCCTCGGTGGGGCGGTCACGATCTTCGTTGCCGGCGCCCGGCACGACCTTGCCACCGGCGACGTGCTGGCGTTCCCGGGCAACGTCGCGCACTTCTACCAGAACGCCGACGCGCAGCGCGGCGCGCACGGCGTCTCGGTGGTGATCCTGGCAAAGGCCGGGGTTTGATGCCTGCAGGGATCGGCCGCTGAACGGCAGGGTTGAGACGCCAAGAAAGGGTAGGCGAGGGATCCGAATCTCGCCCCCGGGCCGAGCCTTTCGCGGCCGCCGACCTCCTGCCTGCCGCCAACCGGTGATCTTTTCCCGAGTTTTGCTGTCTTTGTCGAGGACCCGCCGCGCCTCTCCAGCCCGGCGGGTCGGCTTGACACCCTCCGGTCAGCCTGTATAGTCGCGCCCTGCTTCAGAGCGGCACGAGGGGTCTATTCAGGCTCGTGAGGCGATGCAACTCATTGACTTGTATGGGAGAACCGGCGTCAACCGACGCCGGAGAGAAGGGGGCAAGTTACCGTAGCAAGGTAAACCCGGCCGCAGTTCGACGCGAGTCCACACCCCAATCCGGGGCTGTGCAGCGTTGCCGGGGGAAACGTCCGGAGGTCTCCGATGACGACGAAACTGCTGTTTGCATCCCGCCGCGCCGGCCTGCTCGGCTGGCATCCGCGGCCCCGACATGCACCGTTCCGACGGGTGCCGCTGCTCGTGGCCCTGGCTGCGATACTGCTTTCCGCCTCGACCCCGCGCCTCGACGCCTATGTCACGGGGACGCTCGATCCGGCGCCAATCGCCTCACCGCAGGCGCGACTCGCGGAGACGGGACCGACCCCGACGGGCGCGGCGCTGCCGGCCGGGAGGGTCGAAGCCCTGGTCACGATGCTCGCCCGGAAGTATCGCGTCTCGGAGGACGCAACCCGGGAGGCGGCCGCAACGGAGTCGATCCGCTGCTCATCATCGCGGTCATCGGCGTCGAATCACGGTTCAATCCGATCGCCCAGAGCGACGGCGGGGCGATGGGCCTGATGCAGGTGATCCCGCGCTACCACGGGGACAAGTTCGACGCGGCCAACGGTGAATCGGTGCTCGATCCGCGCACCAACATCCACGTGGGCGCCCGCGCGCTCAAGGAATACATCCGTCGCGGCGGGACCGAGATCGCCGGCCTGCAGCTTTACAACGGATCCCTGGACGACGAGAGTAACGCGTACGCGCACAAGGTACTGCTCGAGAAGCAGCGCCTGCAATCGGCGATCCGGCGCCGGACGTAGGCTTCAGTAACACTGAACCTGGGTCGTCCGGGCGTAGGCCGGATGACGCCACGATCGTTGGTGCGAATCGGGCGCGTGCCATAATCGTCGGGCCATGACTTCGGCGGTTTCCGGCACCGTGCACAGGCGTCTGCTCGTCGAAGGTTGGCGTTTCCTTCCCCACTCCTATGCGTTGGTCGCCCAGGCGCATTGCCTCTGCATCGCCCGGCACGCGGACGTCGATCTTCGCTTCGTGGACCTGCCGTTCTACTCCAAGGCCTGGAAGCCGGCGCGCGGCATTTTCGAACCTAGCGAGGAGCAGGTCCTGTCGGACCTTCGCGCCCCCGAGCCTTCGTTCTCCCCCGAGGCGACGTTCACGCTCCGACCCGAGCGTCCGGATTTCAGGGCGCCCCGCTCGGGTCGCAAGTTCGCCTTCGGAACGGCCGAGTATCGCGTGTTGGCGGAGCACAATCGCAGCGGGTTGCGCTCCGCCGCCGAGGTCGCCGGCACCGTCGACGTCGTGACGCCCTCGCACTGGACCGCGCTTGCATTCGAGCGTTTCGGCTTCACGCCTGAGCGCATCCATGTCGTTCCGCACGGCGTCGATCCCCTCGTCTTCCGGCCAGACGAGGCGAGCCGTCGCGCAACGCGTGAGGCGCTGGGCGTGCGTGATGCGTTTGTCTATCTTTCGGTTGGCGCGATGACCTGGAACAAGGGACTCGACGTGCTGCTCGCGGCCTTCGCGCGCGTGATTGAAAGCGAACCCGACATCCGGTTGGTCCTCAAGGGTACCGACGCGCTCTACCCGTCGCGCGAGCTGGTGGGCGAGGTTCTCGGGGATCTACCGGCGGGCGCGCGCGAAACTGTCATAGCGCGGCTCATCTACGAGGGGCGCACTTTCTCGGCGAAGGCCCTGGCGGGCCTGCTGCGTGCGGCGGATTGCTACGTCTCGCCGTACCGGGCGGAAGGCTTCAACATGCCGGTGCTCGAGGCCATGGCGTGCGGCGTTCCGGTGCTGTGCACGGCGGGCGGAGCCTGCGACGATTTCACCGACCCCGCCTTTGCGCAGCGAATTCGCAGCGTGCCGATGCCCGGGCGCCTCAGCGAGAAAGAAACCGGCGACGCGCTGGAACCCGATCTCGAGCATCTCGTCGAACTCATGCTTGGCGCCGCGCGGCAGCGCGAAGCCATGCGCCAGGCAGGGGTGCACGCAGCGGCTCATGCCGCGACCCACTTTACGTGGGAAGCGGTGACCGACCAGCTGCTCGAACGATTCTTGCCGCGCTGACACCGCCCGCTGCGCGGAGGCTTGCCGCAACGAGGCTAAGAATTGAGCAAGGAGGCTTCCATGCGCTACCGCAACGATCCAGAAGGCACGCGGCTGCCGATCAAGCTCGACACGACAACCAACGGCGAGTTTGCGCCGATTCCGCTGGCGCCGGTGCACCACCGCGCGCGGCGTCTTGCGCTCGACTCAGCGACCACCAACGCGCGGCGGCTCAATCTCACACGGCGCAGCTTTCTCGTCTCGGCGTGCGGCGCGGCGACCGCGCTCCTGGCGATGAACGCGGCCTACGCGACCGGGGGCCGTCGCGGCGGCTACTACGATTTGCCGGCAGCGGCGGCGCTCGACATGCAGGTGGCTCGCTCCGAGCTCGATCGCGGCGAATTCGTGTTCGACGTGCAGGGGCATTTCGTCAGTCCGACCGGCGCGTGGACGCGCACGCTGCCGCCCGGAGCCGAGCCGCTCAAGAGCTTCACCGACCTCAGGGGTTGTGCTTCGGCGTCGGCGCCGGGGCTTGGTTATCTGCAATGCCTGGGCGCGGACGCGTTCATCAAGGACGTCTTTCTCGATTCCGACACCGATCTCGTCGTGCTCTCGTTCGTGCCGTCGACGCGCAAGGGCGAGCCGCTGACGATCGAGGAAGCCGCGGCAACTGCGAAGATCGTCGAGCGCATGGAGGGCACGCACCGGATGCTGCTGCACGGCCGGGTGAATCCGAATCAGGAGGGCGACCTCGACGGGATGGACGAGCTCGCCGCACGCTACCCGATTGCCGCGTGGAAGACGTACACGCAATGGGGACCAGACGGCAAAGGCTTTTTCCTGGATGACGACGCCGGCATCGCGATGATCGAAAAGGCGCGGAAGCTCGGCATTCGCAAGGTCGCGGTGCACAAGGGGTTGCCGTTCGGGCCGGAGTCGTATGCGCACTCGACGTGCGTGGACATCGGTCGCGTGGCGAAGCGCTATCCGGACGTGTCCTTCCTCGTCTACCACGCAGGCTTCGTTCCCGGCAAGCCCGAGGCGCCGTACGATCCGCGTCGCAGCGAGGGCATCGACGCGTTGATCACGAGCCTGCGCGACAACGGCGTTCGGCCCGGCGCCAACGTCTACGCGGAGCTGGGATCGACCTGGCGCTTCCTGATGCGCGATCCGGACAGCGCCGCGCACGCGCTGGGGAAGCTTTTCAAGTACGTCGGCGAAGACAACGTCTTATGGGGCACGGACTCGATCTGGTACGGCTCGCCGCAGGACCAGATCCAGGCGTTTCGCGTGTTCCAGATTTCCGACGCGCTCGCCGAAAAGTACGGGTATCCGAAGATCACGCCAGCGCTGCGCGCCAAGGTGTTCGGTCGCAATGCGCTGCGCGTGTACTCGATTCCGGAGGACGTGCTGAAAAAGCATCTGGTCGCCGACAGCGTCGCCGGCGAGCGCCTCGCGTATCGCGAGCGCGCCGATCCGAGCTTCGTCACCTACGGGCCGAAGACGCGGCGCGAGTTCCTGAACCTGAAGGCGTGGGGCGGCTAGGTCCGTCGGAGACCCCATGAAATACCGCGTGCTGCCTGGCAGCAACCTCAACGTTTCCGAGGTCTGCCTCGGGACGATGACCTGGGGCCAGCAGAACAGCGAAGCCGACGCGCACGCGCAGCTCGACTACGCGGTCGAGCAGGGCATCAACTTCATCGATACGGCCGAGATGTACC
>VBCL01000162.1 GCA_005888865.1 Betaproteobacteria bacterium
CGAGATCGCGGGCGCGGCCTCTGGCGATGACAGGTAGCGGATCAGCGCTCCCGCCGCCTCCCGCTCTTTGACAGCAGTGGCAATCGCCGCCGAGAAGTAGGTTTCCTGCTGCAGCTCGGCGGGGATGGTGCCGACGAACGAGACGCCCGGGACGTCGATCAATTCGCTGACCTGCTGGAAGCCGATCTCAGCTTCGCCGCGGGCGACGACAGTAGCCACCTGCTCGCCGGAAGGCGGCCCCCTGATCTTGCGTGCCTTGCCCATCACCTGGTCCGCGACGCCGAGCTTCGCAAAAAGCGTGGTCGACAGGTAAATACCACTCGCGCTGTCGGAATACGCGATCGACTTGGCGTCGAGGAGCGTGCGCCGAAACGCATCGACGCTTCCGATGTCCGGCTTGGGCGCCCCGGCGCGCACGACCATGCCGATCTCCGAACGGGCGAGGTTGACCTTGCTGCTGGCCGATACCATTCCCTGATGACCGAGGTCATCGATCGATGCACCGACCGCGATGACGACATCGACGGGCTCGCCCCGCTTGATGCGGTTGGGAATGGCTTCCGGCGAATCGCCGAGCGACGGCCCGCGGGTCGTGACGAGCTTGTGGCCGCTCGCTCGCTCGAATCCGGGAGCGAGCGCCGAATAGGCCTGGAAGAAGCCGGCCGATATCATGACATGGACGTCGGCAGCGAGCGCGACGCTGGTGATCAGCGAGGCGGCCGCACACGTCAGCGTGGCGAGCCAGCGGCAGATCAGTCTCGGTTTCATCGGAGCTCCTTTCATTCGCATCAATCGTGTTCGTACTCGGAGGGAAGGGCAAGGCCTGTGAAATGCTGCGTGTTACGCCCGCGTCGGCTCGTAGATCAGCACCACGTTCCCGGATTTGAACTGTCTTGTCGACAGGAGCTTGAGCGGGTGACGCCTGATGATGCCGTCGAAGACCGTCTTCCCTGCGCCCAGCACAATCGGCGTCAGGATGATGCGCAGCTCATCCATCAGCCCCTGCTCGAGAAACGATGCCGCGAGATCGCTTCCGCCCACAGGGAGCAGCCCGTCGCCCGGCACCTGCTTCAGGCGCGCCACCTCGTCGGCGATCGAGCCCGTGGCCAAGCGCGAATTCTGCCACTCCACTTTTTTCAGCGTCCTCGAAAACACGAGCTTGGGCGTGGAGTTCATCTTCGCTCTGACTACGGGGTCGTTCTCCGTGTCGGTGGGCCAATAGCGAGCCATGAGCTCGTAGGTCCTGCGGCCCATGATGAGCGCGTCCGACGCCTCGAGCATTTCCACGGCGTACGCGTTGAACTCGTCGTCGACGAGGTGCCAGTCGATCTCGTGGTGGGGTCCCTCGATATAGCCGTCGACTGAGACCGACATCTGGAAGATGACTTTCTTCATGTGTTTTTCTTCTCCAGATCGAGAGGTGGCAATCCACCCGTTGCCAAACTTAGCGACGCGGTCGCGTGAAGTCAACCCAGTGTGGTAGAAGACGACCCATGCCTGTTCCCGAAGAAAAACGCGCTTCGTCGCAACAAGTGTGGATAGCGATCGCCCTGCTCTGGCTGGCCGGGAATGGATTGCGGCTTACCATTCTGGCCGTTCCGCCGGTGATCGTGATGATTCGCGACGACTTCTCGTTGAGCGCGACAGAAGTCGGTCTTTTGAGCGGCATCCCGCCGGCCCTGTTTGCGGTCGCCGCGTTAGCAGGCTCGCTGCTGGTTGCGCGTTTTGGCGTCAGGGAAGCTTTGATGGGAGGGCTGATCCTCGTGGCCGCAGGCTCGGCGCTGCGCGGCTCGAGCACGAATTACGCGTTACTGTTCGTGACCACCGTGGTCATGTCCGCGGGCGTTGCAATCATGCAGCCGATCATGCCCACCGCCGTGCGGCAATGGCTGCCGCGCCACATCGGGCTAGGCACGGCGATCTACACCAATGGTTTGCTGGTCGGAGAGATTTTCCCGACGCTGTTGACGATTCCCTATGTCTTGCCCCTGCTAAGTGGCAGCTGGCGTCTGTCGCTGCTGTTCTGGTCGCTGCCGATTGCGATCATCGCGGTCGTGATCTACCTCTTTGGGCCGCGGGCGCACGGAGAGCACGCGGTAGCGGTGCGCAAGTGGCTTCCCGATTGGCACGTCGGGCTTGTCTGGCGGCTCGGTGCGCTATTTTGCTGCGTCAATGCGATCTACTTTAGCGCGAACGCATTCATTCCAATCTACCTCACAAGTGCGGGCCGGCCGGATCTGATCAGCGGTGCGCTGACCGCGCTCAACTTCGGGCAGCTTCCCGCTTCGCTGCTGCTACTGCTGGTTGCCGGAAAACTGGAGCGCCGCGCATGGCCTTACGTCGCTTCCGGACTTCTCTCCCTCCTGTCAATCGCCGGGCTCGTGTTGATGGTCGGCCCCGCGACCCTACTCTGGGCTGCATTGCTCGGCTTTTCGGATTCGGCGGCACTAATCGTGGGCCTGACGCTGCCGCCGCTCCTTTGCCGTCCCGAAGATGTGGCACGCACGTCGGCAGGGGTGTTTACGATCAGCTATGGTGGTGCGGTCGCCATTGCAATCATCAGCGGTGCCGCGTGGGACCTGAGCGGAATTCCCGCACTGGCGTTTGTGCCGTTGGGCGCGTGCGCGATCGGGTTGGCCGCCGTGACCATCCGCCTGCGCGCGCAGAAAGAGCTTGTCTAGGAGCCTGCCATCGTATTTTCGGACTCTATCCTACAGAAGGAGAGAACGTTTCTGACAGCGGACGGAAAGCTGCGCGGCTAGGATGACGGCGTCCACGAAGGCGCGAAAAAAAGAACACCCTGGCAACAACAGCGCAAAGGAGGGCATCATGGCTGTCGGTCACAGCGTCTGCAATCAATCGAATACGTCGCAGGCCATCGGCGCGGGCGCAAGAAGAGAGCTCATTGCGTCGCTTCTGCTTGCCGGCACGCTCGGTGCCAATACCGGATTTGCCGCGACGTGCGAAACTCTCGTCACACTGAGTCTCCCGGATACGACGATCACTTCGGCCGTCACGGTTCCGGGCCCGTCGTTCACCGCTCCGAACGGCCAGACGTACTCCGGGCTACCGCCTTTCTGCGAAGTGAGCGCGGTGCTCACGCCCACGTCCGACTCACTGATCAACATGAACCTCTGGATGCCGACAACGACCTGGAACGGGCGTTTTGAAGGCACCGGCAATGGCGGCTATGCGGGAACCGTTGCGCTATCGGTTCCTGCGATGATCTCCGGATTGCAGGCGGGCTTCGCGGTGGCGGGCAACGACATGGGTACCGCGCCGTCCGCGAACAATGACGGCGACGCGCTGGTGGGACATCCACAGAAATGGGTGGATTTTGGTTATCGCGCGACGCATCTGATGACGACCGTATCGAAGCAGATCCTGCAGGCGTTCTACGGGCAGGGCCCGCAATACTCATACTTCAACGGCTGCTCGACGGGAGGCCAACAAGCGCTGATGGAAGCGCAGCGCTTTCCGGACGACTATAACGGTATCCTCGGCGGCGATCCGGCCAACAACCGCACTCACGTTCACACCGCGGTCGTGTGGAACTACAAGGCGATGCACGCCACGCCGCAGAGCCTTTTCACGTCGGGCCAGGAACAACTCATTACAAATGCGGTATTGGCCGCCTGTGCGGTCGCCAGCGGGGGACTGGCGAGCGATCCGTTCCTCACGGACGCCCGAGCGTGCGGCTGGGATCCCAGCGCGCTGCAGTGCTCGAGCCCTCTTGCGACCAATTGCCTCAACCCGGACCAGGTCGAGGCGGCAAGAACGATCTATGAGGGCGCGCATGATCCATTTACCGGGCATCTGATCTTTCCCGGATCGGTGAAAGGCGGCGAAAGCGATTCGCAATTCGGCTGGGCCGGGATCGGCTTTCAGGCCGAGCCGCCGTTCGATTCACTGTTCAAATGGGTTTTCGGCTCGACCTGGCTGTGGCAGACCTTCGATTTCGATCGCGACATGGCCTCGGTCGATACGTTGCTCGATCCGATCCTGAACGCCAACAGCGCGGATTTGAGCCAGTTCAAGGCGCGCGGTGGAAAACTGCTGATGTATCACGGCTGGGCCGATCCGCTGATCGCGCCGCAGGAGTCGATCGACTATTACCTGCGTGTGGTCGCCGCGCAGGGCAACAATGGCGCCGCCGCGTCGAAACAGACGCAGAGCTTCTATCGCCTGTTCATGGTGCCGGGGATGTATCACTGCGCCTTCGGACCCGGACCGAACGCGT
The DNA here is from genome assembly GCA_005888865.1 of Betaproteobacteria bacterium. Classification (GTDB taxonomy): domain Bacteria; phylum Pseudomonadota; class Gammaproteobacteria; order Burkholderiales; family Casimicrobiaceae; genus PALSA-1003. The sequence continues at coordinate 4,241 of VBCL01000162.1, forward strand.
TCGGCAATCTGTTCAGTGGCCAGGTCTATGCCGCGCCTCCGCCGGTGCACGACGCGACACATGACGCTCTCGTGGCGCTCCAGCAGTGGGTCGAGCATGGCGTCGCGCCGGACCGCCTGGTGGCGACGAAATACGTGGATGACGTGCCTGAGCTCGGGGTCCAGATGACGCGGCCCCTCTGCGTCTTCCCGCAGGTGCCGCGCTATGCGGGTTCGGGCGATACGAATAGCGCCGCGAATTTTGTCTGCGTAACCGACAACAACACGAATAAC
>VBCL01000163.1 GCA_005888865.1 Betaproteobacteria bacterium
TTACGTCGAAATTCCGAACGACAATGTCGGAGATGTGATGCAATCGCTCGCCGGGCGCAAAGGCGAAGTCGTGGGCATGGATCATCACACGAATCGCGTTTCGATTGAAGCCGTCATTCCGACCCGTGGGTTGATTGGATTCGAAACCGATCTGGTGAACCTGACCCGCGGCGAAGGATTAATGAGCCACCTCTTTCGCGAATACGCGCCATTCAAAGGAGAAATCGAAGGGCGCAATCGCGGAGTGATGATTTCGATGGAGCCGGGGACGAGCACCGCCTATGCGCTCAATAATATTCAGGCACGCGGAAAATTGTTTGTCGGCCCCCAGGAGGAAATTTATACCGGCATGATCGTGGGCGAGAACGCGCGGCCGGAAGATTTGCCAGTGAATCCATGCAAGGCGAAACATCTCACCAACATCCGCAGCCAGGGAGAAGGCAAAGGCATTCAGCTGGAGGCGCCGCTAAAGATGAGTCTCGAGCGCGCGATCGAGTACATCGACTCTGATGAATACGTTGAGGCCACCCCAAAATCGCTGCGTTTGCGCAAACGGATTCTCGATGCGACGGCGCGAAAACGCGCAAGCGCTAATTTGTTTTCGGCACCAGCGACAAAGACTACAATTGCGGTTTAAGGGACGTTCGAAAAGCCGTCTTCGACGAGCGATTAATCTTGATCATCCTAAGCGGGGGTGGCGTCCGTAAAAAATTTCTAAAAGCACAATAAATATGCTTGACGCGTGAATCTAGGTTTCGCCATTCTGAGGAGTTCCGCCAAAAGCGGACACTAATCCGCAAAGTCGGACTCAATCGTTCCTGATCTTATATATTATGAAAATTCCCCGCTCTCACAATAATCGTTTACTTGCATTTATTCGCCCGGTAACAGCCACCGCGCTTTTGTCAGCGGGCGCCGCAATGGCTTTTGTCGCCGGCGGCGACAAGCTCGTCACCGTCGGCAGCCCGTCGAGCCAACTCTCGCAAGACCGGGAGGCCAAAGGCAAGATTGCCGGCGATCCGGACGCAGTATTGAGAAATGCCCGCACTACACCGGGCGAAGCCCCGCCAACCGGGTACGAGGCGTACAAGTCAGCGACGCGGACTTATCCGGCGAACGTGATTCCGGTGTCGATGGTGAAGAACGCCAAGAAGACATTCGAAAAGATTGCCAAGCAGAGTGCCCTGAGCAGCAACACCAACAATGCCCCGACGAGCAACAACGTCTGGCAGTCGTATGGCCCGATTCAAAACTCCGTCCAGCCCGGTGTGCTGTCGTTCTCCGGAGCCACGACGCCGACGGCGAGTCGTGACACGGCGCTGGTCATCGCTCCGACGTGCGTGCCAGGGAACTGCCGTCTCTGGGTTGGCACTGCAGGCGGCGGCGTCTGGCGCACGGACGACGCGCTCGCGGCGAGCCCGAGTTGGACATGGCTCACCGGTGTCCTGGCTCTCAACTCCGTTGGCGCTCTCGTCGCAGATCCAAACGACTCCAGTGGGAATACCCTCTACGTCGGCACGGGCGAGGGGAACCGCTGCTCCTCAGGTTGCGAGGCTGGCGTCGGTATCTACAAGACGACCAACGGGGGCAACTCGTGGACGAAGCTTCCGGACGCCTGTGTCAGCAACACGACCTACAACTGTGCGAACTCGGACGACGCCTTCCTGGGGCGCGGGATCAATCAGATCGTCGTCGATCCGACCAACCCGAACCATCTCTTCGTCGGCTCCGCGCTCGGCGTGCGCGGGCTCTCGCACACGGTCGGGGTCGGGACGACCGAGACACAGCGATTCGAGCCGGGCGCGAATCCTGTCGGCGTGTACGAGTCGACCGACGGCGGTAACACGTTCACCGAAGTCTGGAATGGCAACGGCAGCACCTTCGGCGTGACCGACGTTGGCTTGGACCCGCAGAATCCCACAACCGTCTACGCATCGGCGTTTGACCAGGGCGTCTGGCGGAGGTCTCCCTCACTTGACGGCACGTCGTCTCCCACAGCATTCGAGCAGGTGTTCGCGCCGCAGTTCGCCACAGGGAGTGGCGTGGATAGGACGATGTTCGCGCTGACCGTCAAAGGCAGCGGACCAAACACCAAGACGCGGATTTACCTGACTGACGGAACGGCGGCCAGCAGCAATCCGACCGCGGCTAACGCCGCAAACTTCTGGCGGACGGACAACGCAGGCCAGACGGCCGCGGCGCTGCTGGCGTCGCAGACGGCAGGCTCGACAGCGCCGCCGGACACGACGGTGGGGCCGCAGTTCTACAACGGCTGGCAGAAGCTCTCAAAGAACATAACGGCGAGCCCGTACTATGCGACGATCAATTTCTGCACGGGCCAGTGCTGGTACGACGAGGACGTCTACACGCCGGCCGGATTGCCCGACACGGTCTATGTGATCGGCTCGTATAACTACGGCGAGCAACCCTGTAACACGAAGGGCGTCGGCTGCGGCAACGGCCGTTCGAACGGGCGCGCCGTGCTCTACTCGACGACGGCGGGCGACCCCGAGACCGTCAGGCCCATCCACAGTACTCGCACCACCCGCACCTTCACCGATCTTACCTATGACATGCAAAACACGCCTGCCAACTGGTGCGGGCTCGACGGCGCGGAGCTCGACTTCGGCGGTGTCACTGCGCCATTCCAATGCCTCTGGGCGCCCAACAACATCCACCCGGACCAGCACGCGATCGTCGTCAACCCATCAAATCCCACCCAGATTTTCGAGGGTTCGGATGGCGGGATAATCCGCACTGACGGGTCGTTTGGTGATCTGTCTTTTCGGTGCAACTCGAACGAGCGGCCGCTACTTGGGGCAGCAAGCCTGAACAACTGCAAGCGGCTGTTGTCCCGGGTGCCGAACCTGGTAACGCACATCGACCGGAACCTCGACACGTTGCAATTCGTCGGCGTCGCGATCAACCCCTCGAATCCGGCCGAGGTCCAAGGCGGCACACAGGACAACGGCACGTGGTCGAACAACGATCCCGAGGCCAGCCAGACCGATTGGCCGCAGAACATCTACGGAGACGGCGGCAATTCCGGCTACGACGGGGCGAATCCCACGTGGCGCTTCAACGAATTTACGAGCTCGTTCACGGACGCGAACTTCGAGAACGGCGATCCGAACAAGTGGGTGGCCATCTGGTGGCCGCTTGCGACTAGCGGCGAGGCGGTCGGGTTCTACTGGCCGCAGATCCCTGATCCGAACCCGCCGACCGGCGCACACCCAATTTTCTCAGGGCTTCAGCACGTCTGGCGCTCGTGGGCCTTCGGGGCGGGTGCCCATCCGACGGCCGTGCCCCAGGACACGACGCCGGATATTGCTAATTACGAGGCGAACTGTCCTGAATTGACCTCGTTCGAAGGGCCGGGTTGCGGTGACTTCCAGCCGCTCGGCGACCAGGGCGCCAATAAGAAGGGCGATTTGACCGGCACGTTCTACGGTTCAACCCGCACCGGCGGGGCGATCTCCTGGCTCGCGCGGAACAAGGCCGACCACGGAACGCTGTGGGCGACGACGTCGGCCGGACGGGTCTTCGTGACGCACAATGCAGATGCAAGCGATCCGGCGAAAATCTCCTGGCACCGGATCGATAATGCAACCTCGCCGACGAGGTTCCCAAGCTCGATCTATCCCGATCCGGCGAACGTGAACCACGCGTGGGTTACGTACTCCGGCTACAACGCCGTCACGCTGACGACGCCAGGCCACGTTTTCGACGTGCTGGAAGGTGTTGCGGCTCCCGGCTCAGGGACGTTCACCAACTTGAACGTGGAAGCAGGTACTGCAAGTTTCCCTACGCCGACGAACGATGGAGACCTGCCGGTGAACGACATCGTGCGCGACGACGCGAGGAAGAACTTGTACGTCGCCACGGACTTCGGCGTTCTTCTAGGTAACAGCGACGGCACGGGCGGCTGGAGCGTAACGCCGGGCCTGCCGCGCTTCGAGATTACGCACCTGGAAATCGAGCCGTCGGCCCGCGTCCCAACCTGCGTGGGGGTGCCGAACTGCCCGAACCTGATCTACGCAGCGACGCACTCGCAGGGCATGTGGAAGCTGCCTCTGGGTGGGCCGTAACCGCTGCTGCTCCTGGATCGTGTAAGTGTAGTTTGCGCGCAGGGCGGGATAGGTGGAAAATCTATCCCGCCCTGCTTTTTTCCGATCAGATAATGTCTACGTCCCTCAAGTACCTGATTGCCGCTTCCATTTTTTTCCTTCTGGTCGGCTCGGCATTAATTAACGCCGCCCCCCAAGGTTTTCTTGAGGGCCGGTTGAAGATTATTTCGCGCAGGCCGGTCGCGCTCGCCGATGAGAACACAGCGCCGACGACAGCGCGAAACTATGCCGACTATCCGCTGATCATTCTGACTGGAGACGAAACAAAACAAATCGCGCGAATTACCGCGGATAAGGACGGAAACTACCGCGTAGCGCTGCCACCAGGCGATTACATTTTGGATGTGCAAAGGCACGAGTCCGGGAATCTGCGTGCCAAACCGCAACCGTTCACGATCGTCGCGGGTCAGACCGTTCACGTCGATATGACGATCGTCTCGGGATCAAACGCCGAAGCGAGCACGCCACAGGAATAGGCGATGCGCTGCCATTAGCTGCGCTGCAACGCGCAGCGCGCATAATCTAAGGGGACGATTGACGAAACCGGTTTCCGCGTAAAGGCAAAGCATCTTACGAACACGCGCAGCCCCAAGCTGGGCTCGGACCCAGCATTGAATCGGAGAAGCAAAAACAACCAACTTGCTTGGGATTATCGTTTTGTTTTTGGAAGTGTCGAACTCCCAGATTCACCCAAACTTCAGCTCCTTATCGGCCAGCTCAAAATATATGAAATCTCCTAATTGGTTTACTCAGAATCGTCTCCTATCACATCTGCGCATTGCTACCGCGGGCGCGCTTATCGCAGCCGCCGTGGTCAGCGCGATTGCATCCTTCCAGCCCGATCCGCCCAACACGCGGCTCACGAACGACAATGGGGCGAACGGCTATGTCAGCGCCTACACGCTCGCGACCGGCAATCCATACACCGACGCGACGCTCGACGAGTGCAGCATCTCACGCGGTCGCCAAAACGAGCCGGCCATTGCGGTCGATCCGCGCAATAC
>VBCL01000164.1:0-265 GCA_005888865.1 Betaproteobacteria bacterium
CTTCGCCTGGCCAAATGCCGCACAGGACTGCTCGTTCGCATTCCCGGCTCGGATCGCTCGTTCTCGCCACGATTGCGAGCCTCATCCTGTCGATCGCCCATGCTGCAGACCCGCAGCCCTACGCTGTCAGCCTCGCGCCCACCGGAAACGGCGCGCTCGACGCCGCGCTCAAGGGGAGCTCGCAGCTCGAATCGTTGCGCACCACGGCGCCGGTCGGTCCCTTTGCCCTCGTAGGGCGCGCGCAACAGGACATCGATCGCTTGCA
>VBCL01000164.1:323-785 GCA_005888865.1 Betaproteobacteria bacterium
CGGCGGGCGGCCGCTTGACGACCCGGGCCTCGCCGCGGCGATCGAAGAGCTGCCCAAGGAGACCGAAGCCGCGGTCGCGGTGGCGGTGGAGATCGGTCCGCTGTATCGCCTCGGTAAGGTGGCGATCGAGGGGGAAATACCCGAAGAGCTTCGCGTCAAGGCGGGCATTGCATCGGGCGATCCTGCGGTAGCCGCGGAGGTACTGAACGCACAGCAACGCCTGCTTACGGCGCTCCAGGAAGACGGTTACGCGCTCGCCACCGTCGATGCGCCGGTGGCGTATGAAGACCCGTCCGCCCAGGTGCTGGACGTGACCCTGACCGTGCACGCAGGCCCGCGCGTAAACATCGGCGAAATCACCATCAGCGGCTTGCAGGAGGTCAACGAGAGCATCGTCCGGACTCGGCTCCTGGTCCATACCGGCGAGCGGTACAGTCCGAGCAGGATCGAAAAAGCGCGTCA
>VBCL01000164.1:1110-1607 GCA_005888865.1 Betaproteobacteria bacterium
TCGACGCGTACGATCAGGATGCCGTCACGGCAGGTGCAGCCATCAACCGCAAATTTTCCGAGGTCTGGAGCGGGAGTGTCGGCGTATCGGCCGAAGAGGAGCGCATCGTGCAGGAGACCGTGCCGCGCGACTACACGCTGGTCGGCGTTCCGGTCAACGTCAAATACAACTCGACGGGCATCATCAACCCTCTCGAGGACACCTTGCACGGGATCCGCGCCTCGCTGGCCGTGACACCGATCCGGTCGTTCAGCCATGGCAATGACGCGACGTTTGTCGTCGTCCAAGCGAATGCCGCGACGTACATCGACCTCGCCTCGTTCGGCTGGACGACGCCCGGGCGCAGCGTGCTCGCGCTGCGCGGGCTCATCGGCACGGCTCAGGGCGCTTCCCTGTTCTCGCTGCCAGCCGACCAGCGCTTTTTCGGCGGCGGCAGTGCGACCGTCCGCGGATTCAAGTATCAATCGATCGGTCCCCAGTTTCCCGACAACAAGCCG
>VBCL01000164.1:1686-6961 GCA_005888865.1 Betaproteobacteria bacterium
CCAGCGTCTATCCGGCAGCTTCGGCATGGTGGCGTTCGTCGACGCGGGTCAGGTGGGTGAGAACAGCACACCCTTTCAAGGCACGGTCCATGTTGGCGCCGGGATCGGGGTGCGCTACTACACTGCGATCGGCCCGATCCGATTCGACATCGCGGTGCCGTTGAACAAGCAGCCGGGCAATGACGCCTTCGAAATCTATATCGGACTAGGGCAGGTCTTCTGATGCGGGCGGTGAAGATCCTCGCGTGGATGGCGGGCGTGTTGATCGTCGTGCCGGTCATCGCGATCGCCCTGGTGTTCGTGGTCGCCAACATGGATTGGGGACGGCGACTGATCGAAAGCACCGCCGGGCAGCTAAGCCGCGGTCAGGTGCTGCTGACAGGCATCTCGGGGCATTTTCCCGATGATCTGCACATCGCGCATGCCGAGATCCACGACGGCGGGACGCCGTGGTTGACCGCGGACGACGTGACGCTGCAGTGGTCGCCCTCGGCGCTTGGGCTCGAGCAACTCGACGTGCAGCTCTTGCGCGCGGGGCAAGTTCAACTCCTCCGCCTGCCCACGACCTCCCGTCAGAGCCCGACCTCATCCCGATTGCCGGTGCGCGTCGACCTCGCCCAGGTCGAGATCTCACGGTTGGATATCGGTGCGCCGATCGCTGGTGCGGCCGCGTCGGTGAGCCTCGGAGGTCACCTGCATGTCGCAGCCTCACTGCAGGAGGGCGAGGGTGCATTGAATGCGAAACGGCTCGACTCGCCCGGAGACTACGTGGTTAGCGGACGCGTCGATCCGGCGTACCTGAAGGTCGAGATCGACCTCAACGAGCCCGCACGCGGCTTGCTGGCCGGGCTCGCGAAGCTTCCCGATCTCGGCGCGCTTTCAATTCAGGCGAGCGCCGAGGGTCCGCGCAGCGCGGAAGCGATGCGGCTCGCCCTCGCCGCGGGGCCGCTGCGCGCGACCGGCCAGGGCACCGTGGATCTGGTCGCACAAGTCATGGATCTTGATCTGACGGCCAACGCGCCAGCGATGGCGCCACGCCAGGACGTGTCCTGGAAGAGCGTCGCCGTGCAGGCGCATGTACACGGCCCATTCAAGGGCCCGGACGCCAAGGGACAGGTCCGAATCGATGGATTGAACGCAGGCGCCGTGCAATTTCGCACGTTCAGCGCAGATCTCGAGGGCAATCGCGGCTCAGTCGGCATGCACGCGGTGCTCGATCGTCTGCGCATTCCCGGGCGGAAGCCGGACCTGTTCCAGGCGGCTCCGATCGATCTTCGCGTCGATGCGAAGCTCGACGATCCGCTGCGACCGGTGACGTTCACCTTGTCGCACCCGCTCGTCTCCGTGCGGGGCGATGCGAAGACTGCGGGGGAGCTCACCGCCACGGTCGCGATCAACGGACCTGCGCTCGCGCCGCTGGCGGCCATCGGCGGGCTGGACTTGAAGGGGCACGCGACGCTCGACGCCACCATTGCGGTCCATGGGCCTGCGACGAAGGTCGAGCTCAATGGCGTCGTCGCAGTCACCGGCGGCGCGGCACCCCTGCCCGCGCTGATCGGCGATAGCGCGAAGCTTGGAGCGTCGGTGAGCGTTCAGGGCACGGACCTCAGCATCGAGCGCGCGCAACTCGACGGGAGGACGTTGCACGTTTCGGGCAACGGCACGGCCAAGAACGGAGTCGTGGACTTGAATTGGAAAGTGGCGCTGTCGGACGTCGCGGTAGTCGCGTCGACAGTGTCCGGCCGCATCGAGGCGCAGGGTCGTATTCACGGCGCCCCGGACAACCTGGACCTCGTCGCGGACGCGACCGGCGAGGTGGGGACCGAAGGATTTCCTCGTGGGCCGATCACGGTCTCGGCAAGCCTCGAGGGACTTCCCACCGCCCCCGCGGGCCGGGTCGAGGCGCGAGGCAGCGTCGATGGCTCGCCGCTCGAGCTCACGGTGGCGATCCAGCGCGCCCGCGACGGCGCGTTGCTTGGCACGATCGAGCGCGCCGATTGGAAAAGCGCGCACGCCGAGGGCAGCGTCACCCTTCGAGCCCACGACCATCTGCCGCAGGGCCGGCTGGCCATGCGCATCGCGCAGCTCGGGGATCTCCAGCCATGGATCGGACAAGCGCTGCAGGGAAGCGTCGTGGCCGACGTCGATCTCGTGCAATCCGGCGAACACGCTCAGGCCATAGTCCAGCTTGACGCGCGCAGCGTGGTGATCGGAGGAACACATGTGGATCATTTGAGCATGAGCGGCCGGCTGGACGATCCGACGACACGCCCGAGAGCGGCACTGCAGATTGCCGCCGACGGCGTCGCCACGAATGGAATCACCGGAAGCGCCCGCCTGCAGGCCAACGGTCCGCAGGACGCACTCGTGTTCAAGGTCTCTTCCGATCTGCACAACGTCGGCCAGGCGGATGCACAGATCACGGCGACCGCGACGCTCAATGCGCCGGCCAAGCAAATATCGTTCGGCGCGCTGCAGGCGCGCTACAAGGGACAGACCGCGCAGCTGCTCGCGCCGGCCCGTCTCTCGTTCGGCAGCGGGCTCGTCGTGGACCACCTGCGTATCGGCATGCAACAAGCGGTGTTGGAAGCCTCCGGCCGAGTCGCACCCACGCTCGAGCTCACGGCCTCCGCGCGCAACGTCACGCCCGAGCTCATCAAGGCTTTCGGTCCGGATCTTCAGGCCGAAGGCACCTTGAGCGCCGATGCGCGACTCAGCGGCACGATCGCGCAGCCGCGGGGTACGGTCCGCGTGAACGTGATCGGGCTGCGCACGCACTCGGGGGCCGGCCGAACGCTGCCGGCATCCAATCTGGTCGCAACGGCCGCAATCGAGGACCAGGCTGCGCGCATCGGCGTTCGGCTCTCGGGAGGCAGCCAGATGCGATTCAACGCGAGCGGCCGAGTGCCGTTCGCGGAGAGCGGCGCGATCGACGTGCGTGCCAACGGAACCGTCGATGCGACCATCGCCAATCCGATTCTGGAAGTGAACGGGCGCCGCGTGAAGGGACAGATCACACTCGACGTTGCCGTGACCGGCACGCGAGTCGCACCGCGAATCGACGGGAATGCAAAGCTTGCCCAGGGCGATATGCAGGACTACACCCTCGGGGCGCACTTGTCCGACGTGGAAGCGCAGCTTCAAGCTGCGGGCGATACCGTGCGCATCGTAAGCTTCACCGCGCACGCGGGCACGGGCACGGTTTCGGCGAGCGGGACCGTCGGCGCGCTGGCGCCGGACCGTCCCGTGAACGTCACGCTCACCGCGCGTAATGCACGGCCACTCGCGACCGATCTGCTGACGGCCAACCTGGACCTCGACCTGACGCTCCGTGGACAGGCATCAACGCGGCTCGATCTCGCGGGCAAAATTCTCGTTCATCACGCCGACATCAATATTCCAAACGCCTTGCCTCCCACCGTGGGTGTGCTCGACGTGCGCCGACCCGGACAGAATGCGCCGCCGCCTCCGCCGGCGCCGCCGCTGGTCGTGGGACTCGACCTCGCCGTCGACGCGCCCCGCGCCATCTTCGTGCGCGGCCGCGGGCTGGAGGCCGAGGTCGGCGGTCAATTGCGCGTGGGCGGCACGACGGCGGCGCCGCAGATCAGCGGTGGGTTCGACATGCGGCGCGGCACGTTCGACCTGGCGGGCACGTCGCTCACGTTTACGTCGGGCAAGGTGACGTTCAATGGCACGGGGCTCCGGCAGAAGATCGATCCCCTGCTCGACTTCGAAGCGGAAAGCACCTCCGGCGGCATCACCGCCAAGCTCGCGGTGAATGGTTACGCAGACGCGCCGCGGATCACGCTGACGAGTCAACCCGACCTGCCGCAGGACGAGATTCTCGCGCGCCTCCTGTTCGGCACGAGCGTCAAGCAGTTGAGCGCTCTCCAGATCGCTCAGATCGGCGCAGCGCTCGTTTCTCTGACCGGCAAGGGCGGCGGCGGGATCAACCCGCTGCTGGAGGCACGGAAGAGCCTGGGTCTCGATCGACTTTCCGTGGGAAGCACGCCCACGGGTGGAACAAACGTCGAAGCCGGACGCTACGTGTCGAGCCGAGTCTACGTCGGCGCGAAGCAGAGCACGTCGGGCTCGACCCAGGCCAAGGTCGAAGTCGACCTGACCAAGAATCTGAAGGTGCAGGCGATCGTAGGCACCGGCGGGACGACGGCGCAGGGGATAACACCGGACAACGATCCGGGCAGCAGCATCGGGCTGACGTATCAATTCGAGTATTGAGTGCCGACGATCAACGCCCAATCATTACGCCACCGCCCTTCGACAGGCTCAGGGCGAACGGATACGCTCGCTATTCGAGCTCGATCGCGTCGTTGATCGCGGCGGCCCCCGCTTTGGCGCACGCCTCGTCGGCGTCGCCGTTGGGCGCCCCGGACACCGCGATCGCGCCGACCAGCGAACCTTTCGCGCGAACCATCAATCCTCCGCCGACCGCAACGACCTGCGGCAATTGTCGAATGCCGCTCGAGGGCTTGCCGGCCTGCGTCGTCGCCGCCAGCTCGCTCGTGTCGGTGCGGAAGCTCGCCGCCGTGTAGGCCTTGTTGATCGCGGTCAGCGAAGTGTGCGCACCGGCGAGATTGTCACGCAGCAGCGCAAGCGGCTGACCCGCCCGATCGGTCACCGCAACGGCGACCGTGTAGCCCTGCTTCTGGCACTGGCCGAGCGCGGCCTGCGCCGCGCGCAGCGCCGCATCGGTGGTGAGTGTCGGATAGCTCGCCAGCATTTTCTGCGTGGAGGCCGGCGCCGACATACCGAGGGTCGCGATGGCAAGGACCATCGCAGGAAGAATCGTCTTGGCGTTTGTCATCGCGCGTGATCCCTTGTCGTTGGCTCCCAGCGAGTGTGCCACGACTGGGTCGCGGTGGTTCACGCTCGCACCGGATCCGGTGCGCGCCTGCGAGGTCTATCTCGAGCGGAAAACGAGCAACCCCAGGAGCCTGTCGGGCTTGCTCTCACGTATGCGTTGCTGGCCAAACGGCGATGAATGCAAGGCGCTCGGCGCAGCGAATAGCTCGGCCTATTCGCAAGCCGAGCAACACCGCAGGCGCGCCGTTTGGCCGCAACCCGAAGGGACGGGGCGCTTTGGGGGCATTCCGTTGTTGCCGGCCGCTGGCAGTGGACAGGCACTGCGGCGCGGCCGGCGCCTAGGACTGCCTCCCAAAGCGCCCCCGTCGCATGCGCGACAGTAAGCCCGACAGGCTCCTAGGCTGGGTTCTCTTAAGGCAGAGGCGTCAGAGACTCGACGCGTCGGCGAGCG
>VBCL01000112.1:0-1791 GCA_005888865.1 Betaproteobacteria bacterium
CTGCGCGATTCACGGGCAAGCGGCCGGTGATCGTTTCGATTCACGGTGGTCCGGAAGCGCAGGCACGTCCCGGTTTTCTGGCCCGCTGGAACTACTTCGTCAACGAGCTCGGCATCGCGATCATCGAGCCCAACGTTCGAGGATCCACCGGCTACGGCAAGACCTTTGTCGCGCTCGACAACGGCATGAAGCGCGAGGACTCGGTCAAGGATATCGGGGCGTTGTTCGACTGGATTCGCAGCCAGCCGGATCTCGATGCCGACCGCGTTGTGGTCGCCGGCGCCAGTTATGGCGGCTATATGGTGCTCGGTGTCGCAACGAACTATCCCGAGCGGATCGCAGGAACGATCGACATCGTCGGCATCGCCAACTTCGTGAGCTTCCTCGAGAACACCGAGAGCTATCGCCGCGACCTGCGCCGCGTCGAGTACGGCGACGAGCGCGACCCCGCCATGCGCGCGTTCCTCACGCGCATCTCCCCGGTCAACAACGCGCAGAAGATCAAGGCGCCGCTGCTGGTCGTCGCAGGACTCAACGACCCGCGCGTGCGCTACACCGAAGCCGAGCAGATCGTCGCCGCGGCGCGGAAGAACAACGTCCCGGTCTGGTATCTTCTCGCCGACAACGAAGGACACGGCTTTGCGCGCAAAGCCAATGCCGATTTCCTGTTCTACGCAATGACCGTGTTCGTGGAAGAGCGCTTGTTGACGCAGTAGCGGCCCGCCCTCGAGGCCTAGCAGGCTAGATCGCTCGCTCGGACGCAATCTCCACGACGCGCTCGGCAGCGAACGCATCGACCTCCGCGTCGGTGTATCCGGATTCCCGCAACACCTCGCGCGTATGCTCGCCGAGCAATGGCGCGGGTCGGTCGACCCGCGTCGGGGTCGCCGAGAAGTGGAGCGGTGAACCGAGCGCGCGCGTCGCGCCGGCCTCGGGATGCACGAGATCGACCACCATCCCGCGCGCCAGCGTCTGCGGATGCGTCAGCGCCTCGCCGATGCTGTGCACCGGGCCGGCCGGCACGCCCGCGGCATCGAAGGCGGCGAGCCATTCGGCCTTGTCGCGCGCTACGAGCACCGCATCCATGAGTGCGAGCAGCGCGTCCAGGTTCTGCATCCTGGCCGAATTCGTCGCGAAGCGTGGATCGTCGCGCCACTCGGGATGACCGAGCACCTCCACGATGCGCTCCCAGTTCGCCTGGTTGGCGCCGCCGATGTTGATCCAGCCGTCGCGCGCGCGGAACGCCTGGTATGGTGCGGTCAGCACGTGCGCCGAGCCGGTGGGACCCGGCGACTGGCCGGTGGCGAAGTAGATCGCGGCCTGCCAGTAGGTCTGCTGCAGCGCCGCTTCCATCAGCGACGTATCCACGATCTGCCCCTGTCCGGTCTTGAGCTTGTGCACGTAGGCGGCGAGGATGCCGCCGACGGCGAGGATGCCTGCGTTGATGTCGGCGACCGGGTTGCCGGTCTTGACCGGTGCGCGGCCCGGCTCGCCCGTGATCGACATCAATCCTGCGAAGCCTTGCGCGATCAGGTCGAAGCCGCCCTTGTCGCCCAACGGCCCGTCGCGGCCGTAGCCCGACACCGCACAGTAGATCAAGCCGGGATTCGTCTTCGCGAGAACGTCATAGCCCAGGCCGAATTTCTCGAGCGTGCCCCGACGGTAATTCTCCGTGATCACGTCGGCGCTCTTCACCAGCTGCAACAGGATGTCGCGCCCCATGGGATGCTTGAGATCGAGCGCCAGCCCGCGCTTGTTGCGATTCAGGATCAGGAACGGCGCGGACACCCC
>VBCL01000112.1:1857-19804 GCA_005888865.1 Betaproteobacteria bacterium
AGGTCGGACCGGCCATGATCTGCGCGAGCTCTAGCACGCGCATGCCGGCGAGCGGGCCGGGATGCGGAGAGCGTTGCAATTGCACAGTCGCGCCGGTCATCGTCCGACGAACATCGGTTTCATTTTCGCCAGGAATGCCGCGTAGCCGATGCGAAAATCCTCCGTATCGAAGCAGTCGAAGCATTCGTCGATCTCGGCCGCGGTGAGCGGCCGCGGATCCACGAGACGACGCGCGAATTTCTTGTGCCAGCGCGCCACCAGCGGTGCGCCCTCGGCAACGCGCTCGGCGGTCGCGCGCGCTTCAGCGGCCACCTCGCCATCGGGCACGATGCGCGTAACCAGGCGCTTTTCCTTCGCCTCGGCTGCGTCGAAGACACGACCTTCGAGCAGTATTTCGAGTGCGACCGCCGTGCCGACCAGCCGCGCGAGCGGCGCCATCTCGGCGTACGCCATGGTGAGGCCGAGGCTCTTGATAGGCGCGCCGAAGCGCGACGATTCGCCGCAGATCCGCAGGTCGCACAGCGCCGCGATCTCGAGCCCTCCACCGACGCACACGCCGTGAATCTGCGCAACCAGCGGATGGCGGCAATCGGCGAGCGCCTGCAACGTGGCGTGCATGACGTGTCCGTAGGCAATCGCCTGCGCCTTGTTGGCCCGCTCGGTTGCGAACTCGCCGATATCGTTGCCGGGAGAGAAGGCCTTTTCGCCCGCGCCGCGCAGGATGATGCAGCGCAAGTTCTCGTCGGAGGACAGCGCGCCGATGGTCTCGCCGAGCTCGCGCCACATCGGTTTGGTGAGCGCGTTGAGCTTGGCGGGACGGTTGAGCACGACGGTCGCGATGGCGCCGTCGCGCGAGACGAGGACGAGTTCCGATGCCATATCCAGTTCCTAGCGATAGAAGAGATCCACGAGACCCATACCGGTCACCGGCACGTACGTCACCAGGAGAAGTACCGCAACCAGCACGCCGATGAACCAGACATTGACGCGCGTGACCTCCCAGATCGAGGCTTTGGAGATCGCGCTTGCGACCATGAGCACGCTCGCCACGGGCGGCGTCTGCTGGCCGATGCCGAGATTGACGGTGACGATAAGACCGAAGTGCACCGGATCGATACCGACCGCCTTCACCAGCGGCATCACGACCGGCACGACGAGGATGATCGCCGCCGCCGAGTGCAGGAACATGCCCAGCAGCAGGCAGAGCAGATTGAGCAGCGCCAGCACCACCCACTTGTTCTGGGTGAATGCCGAGACCGCCTGCGCGAGCTTCTGCGGCGCCTGCACTTCCGTGAGGTAGGTGCCAAGGAGCGCGCTCGTCGCTACCAGGAGCATCACCACCGCGGTCTGCACTGCGCCATCGATCACCGCCTGCCTGAGCTGCGCGAGATCGAGCTCGCGATAGATGAAAAACCCGACGACGATGGATGCAACCACCGCCAGCGCCGCGCCCTCGGTCGCTGTCACCACGCCGCCGAAGATCCCGCCGAGGATGATGATCGGCAGCAGGAACGCCCACAGCGCATCGCGCGCCGTGCTGCCGACGCGCTTGAACGAGAACGCCTCTTCACGCGGCAGGTTGTAGCGGCGGGCGAACACGTACGCCATGCCCATCAAGCCGAAACCGCCGATGATCCCGGGCACGATGCCGGCGACGAAAAGCTGGACGACGGAGGTTTCCGCCATCACCGCGTAGAGGATCATCGGGATGGACGGCGGGATGATGACGGCGAGCGTGGCCGCCGAAGACATCACAGCCGCAGCCAGCGGCGCCGGATAGCCCTTCGCTTTCATCCCCGGGATGAGGATCGAGCCCAGCGCCGCGATGTCGGCCACCGCCGAACCGGAAATCTCGGCGAAGAACATCGAAGCACCGATCGACACGTGCGCGAGCCCGCCGCGCGCCCAACCGAACAACGACGAGGCGAATGCGATCAGTCGCCGCGAGATGCCCGACGCGTTCATGATCGCGCCGGCCAGGATGAACAAGGGGATCGCCAGCAGCGGAAAGCTGGTCGCACCGTTGTACGCGACGATTGCCAGGTTCGGCAGGATGCTCAAACCATGGCTCGTCACCATCGCCGCGACCGCGACGATGCCCAGCGCCACCGCGATCGGCACGTTGAACACGACCAGCGCCAACACGGCGCCGAAGAGCAACAACATCAGCGTCATCGAGATCCGCCGGCGACGTTCACTGCGTTGCTTCGGCCAATGCTACGCCGCCGGCGCGCGGAGGCGGCCGCTTCGCATTGAACAGATCGATCAGGTGCATGACTTCGGCGACAATGATCAGCGCCGCGCTGACCGGAATCACCGACTGCACGACGCTCATCGGAATCCACGGCAGGCTCACCAGCGTGTCCGTAGCGAGTATCGGCGCAATCCAGACGCCGACGCCGCCGAGGAGCGCGAAGAAGGCGATCACGAGAATTTGCGCCGCGATGCTCACCGCGCGGCGTGCGGGCCAGGGCATGCGCTCGACGAGCTCGGGGCAGCCGATATGCGATCGCCTGACCGAGGCGAGCGCCGAACCGTAGAACGTGACCCAGGCGAGCAGTACGGACGCGACCTCGTCGTACCAGATCAGCGACCGGCCGGCGAAGCGAAACACCACGCCGAGCGTGACCTCCACGGCGAGGACCACCATCAGCACGATGACGACCCATTCGAGCAGCCGCCCGTACGCGGCACGGAAGCGCTTCACTTGGCGAGCGCGACCGCGCGGTCGATCAGCTCCTTCGCGCCCGGGACTTCCTTGGCGAACTCCTCGTAGATCGGCTTGCTCGCCGCGACGAACGCCTCCTTGTCGACCTCGTTCACCTGCATGCCGGCCTGCTTGAGCTTCCCAAGAAGGTCCTCATCGTCTTTTGCTGCCGTCTGGTAGACGTAGGCTTGTGTCTCCTTGGCCGTCTCCTCGAGGATCTTGCGCACGTCGGCTGCCAGGCCGTTCCAGTGCGTCGTGCCGACGGTGAGATACGCCGGCGTGTAGACGTGACCGGAAAGCGACAAGTACTTCTGCACTTCCTGCAGCTTGGCCGAATAGATCTGGGTGAACGGATTCTCCTCGCCGTCCATGACGCCGGTCTGCAGCGCGGTGAACAACTCGGAAAATTTCATCGGGCTGGGGTTGGCGCCATAAGCCTGGAACATCTTTACCCGCCACTTGCCTCCGGGCACGCGCAGCTTGATGCCGGCCAGGTCGCCTGGAACCTTGATCGGTCGCTTGCTGTTGGTGATCTGGCGAAATCCGTTCTCCCACACTGCGATCACCTTGAGTCCCTTCTTTTCGACCTCGGGCTCGAGCTTGGACCAGAAGATCTCCTTCTCGATGCGCCCCATGTGTGCGCGATCCTTCACGAGGTACGGCATCTCGAATACGCCAAAGAGGTCGACCTGCGAGCTCATCACCGTGGAGGGCAGGGCCATGTCTACCGTGCCCAGCTTGACCTTCTGGATCAGCTCTTCGTCACTGCCGAGTTGGCTCGATCCGTAGGCGATGACCTTGGCCTTGCCCGCGAGCTTTGCGTTCGCGCGCTTGGCGAATTCGTCCGCACTCTTCTGGAAAATCGAACCGGGTTCGCCGACATGGCCAAGTTTGATTTCGAGTTGCCCGTAGGCAGGTGCCGGAGCGAGCATGAGCAGCGCAAGACCCGATAGCGCGGCGATCAGCGAATGGATCCGACGCGGACTGCGATCGGACGCGGCGTCGTTGACGATGGTCATGCTTGGCCTCCTGGCGAAAGTTCCGTCTTGAAACTGCTGTTATCGTCATTCCGCGCGAGCAGAATGCGGGTTCTTCTTCGGGGCTGCGACACCGGCACTGCACGTCGGCGCGCAGCGATCACCCTACGCCGCGCGCGCCAGCTCCGCCGCCGCCGTTTCCGCGAGATAGTCCATCGCCGCCTGCGCTCCACCTTTGCGATGCGGGACGGCGGCAAGTCCGAGCCCCATTTCCACGCCGGCGAGCGTGCCGCAGAGCATGAGATCGTTGAAGTAACCCAGATGACCGATGCGGAAGATCTTGCCGGCGACCTTGCCCAAGCCCTGGCCCAGCGACATGTCGAAGCGGTCGAGCACGATCTTCCGGAAGGTATCGGCGTTGTGTCCTGCCGGCAGGACGACGCCGGTAAGCGTCGAGCTGTATTCGGCGGGCTCGGCGCACAGAATCTCGAGGCCCCACGCGCGCACCGCCCGCCGCGTCGCCTCGGCGAGCCGGCTGTGGCGCGCGAAAACCCGGTCCAGTCCTTCGCTTTCGAGCATATCGAGCGCCTCGTGCAGCCCGTACAGCAGATTGGTCGCCGGTGTATACGGGAAGTACCCGGAAGCGTTAATCGACAGCATCTCGTTCCAGTCCCAGTACGACCGCGGCAGCTTCGCCTTCTTCGAGGCTGCAAGCGCCTTGGCGCTGATTGCATTGAACGACAACCCCGGCGGCAACATCAGTCCCTTCTGCGAGCCGCCGACCGTGACGTCGACGCGCCACTCGTCATGGCGGTAGTCGATGGAGGCGAGCGATGAGATCGTATCGACCATGAACAGCGCCGGGTGCCCGGCGCGATCGATCGCCGCGCGCAACTCCGGGATGCGGCTGGTCACACCGGTCGAGGTCTCGTTGTGAACGACACACACGGCCTTGATCGAATGTTGCGCATCCGCACGCAGCGCCGCTTCGATGTCTACTGCGGAAACGCCGTGCCGCCAGTCGCCGGGCAGAAGCGTGACCGACAAGCCGAGCCGCTCTGCCAATCGCTTCCATAACGCGGCGAAGTGCCCGGTCTCGGCCATGAGCACACGATCGCCCTGCGAGAGGGTATTCACCAGCGCAGCCTCCCACGCGCCGGTGCCGGAGGCGGAGTAGATGACGACGTCGGCGTCGGTCTTGAAGACCTTCTTCATCCCGGCGATAACGGCCTTGGTCAGCGCAGCGAATTCCGGCCCGCGGTGATCGATCGTCGCCTGATCGATCGCCCGCAACACGCGATCGGGGACGTTGGTCGGCCCGGGAATCTGCAGAAAATGCCGGCCCGAAGGATGGCTGTCGAGAAGGAGCATGTCAGAGGACCGCGATGGTTTGCGCGCGTGGCCGCGGACGAAGAGTGCATCGTACCCACCTTTGTCGCCGTGTCGCAAGCGGCGTGCCCGGCACGGTCGTGGGGTATGATCCTTAGCGCATGGACGCCCCCGCCCGCACGCGGATCGCACGTCGCGAGGATCTGGAGCTCACCGGCCCCGAATTCGCGATCCTGAAGCGACTCGACACGCCGCAGAAAATCCAGCTTTTCATCAACGCGATCCCGGCCAACCACGAAATCGGCGGCGAGACGATCCTGTCGGTGCGCCAGGTGCTGCGACAACGCCGCGCGCATTGCATCGAGGGCGCATTCGTCGCCGCCTGCGCGCTGTGGGTTCACGGCGATCCGCCACTTGTCGTGCACATCGATTGCGACCCGAGCGACTACCCGCACGTGATCGCCATTTTCCGCCGCGGCGCTACCTGGGGCGCGATCTCCAAGCACAACGGACCGCAGTTGCGCTACCGCGATCCGGTCTATCGCAGCTTACGCGAGCTTGCGATGTCCTACTTCCACGAATACTTCGACCGACGCGGCCGCAAGACGCTGCGCAGCTATTCGCGACCTTTCGATCTGCGAGGGATCGATCCCGAGCTGTGGATCACCACCGAAACGGCGTGCACGCAAGCCCACGATCGGTTGGCGAGGCTGCGTCACTACGCGGTGATTTCCAAGCGCCAGGAGAGGATGCTTTCCCGCCGCGACAGCTTCGAGCGCAAGGCCTCGCGGGTGGTCGAGCACGCCAAGCCCGCAGCAACGAAGCCCTAGGAGCGAGCCTAGAGGCGTGCGACCGAAAGGGTCTACGCCGCGGGCTTGGCGAGGTTCACGACCACCGGCGGCGCCGGGCTATCGCTCTTTCGGGAACCGAAGCGCGCGCTGATCGATGCGGCGATGCCTTTCGCATCGAGCCCGCAGTGCGCGAGCTGGACCGCCGGGTCGCCGTGGTCGATGAATTCGTCGGGCAGGCCGAGGTGCAGAATGGGCACGGCGAACTTCTGCGCTGCCAGCGCTTCTGACACCGCGCTGCCCGCGCCGCCGGCAACCACGTTCTCCTCG
Organism: Betaproteobacteria bacterium; assembly: GCA_005888865.1. Taxonomy (GTDB): domain Bacteria; phylum Pseudomonadota; class Gammaproteobacteria; order Burkholderiales; family Casimicrobiaceae; genus PALSA-1003. Next base: position 7,989 of record VBCL01000112.1, read on the forward strand.
ACGGTTACCAGCGCTTCATGAGTCCTCGCGAGATAGGTGACGAGCTCGACGTCGAGCGGCTTCACGAAACGCATGTTCGCCACCGTCGCGTCGATTTCTTCTGCCGCAGCGAGCGCTGGATGCAGCATGCTGCCGAAGGCAAGGATCGCGATCTTGTGCCGCTTCGAATCCCGGCGAATCTCCCCCTTGCCGATCGGCAGGCCTTTCAGCTCGCGCTCGATCGTCACGCCCGATCCCGCGCCGCGCGGATAGCGCACCGCGGCCGGCGTGTCGAGCATGAAGGCCGTGGTCAGCATCTGTCGGCATTCGTTCTCGTCGGCGGGTGCCATTACGGTCGTATTGGGGAGGCAGCGGAGGTACGTGAGATCGAAGCTCCCGTGATGCGTGGGCCCGTCGGCGCCCACCAACCCGCCGCGGTCGATCGCAAACACGACCGGAAGATTCTGCAGCACGACGTCGTGGATCAACTGGTCGTACGCCCGCTGCAGGAACGTCGAGTAGATCGCGACGACCGGCTTCATGCCCTCGCAGGCGAGGCCTGCGGCGAAGGTCAGAGCGTGCTGTTCGGCGATGCCGACGTCGAAATAGCGATCCGGATATTCCTTTGAGAAACGCACCAGACCCGATCCCTCGCGCATCGCCGGCGTGATGCCGATAAGCCGCACGTCGCGCACCGCCATGTCGCAGAGCCAGTCACCGAAGACTTGTGTGTAGGAAGGCTTCCCGGAGGGTTTCGGGACGATGCCGACGGCGGGATCGAACTTCGCCACGCCGTGATAGAGGATCGGGTCTTCTTCTGCTCGGGCATAACCGTGACCCTTGCGCGTCATCACGTGCAGCAGCTGCGGGCCGGAGAGCTTTCGGACATTGGAGAGCGTCTTCACCAGCGTGTCCAGATCGTGCCCGTCGATCGGGCCGATGTAGTTGAAGCCGAACTCCTCGAACAGCGTGCCGGGAAGCACCATGCCTTTCGTATGCTCTTCCCAGCGCCGGGCGAGCTCCTTGACGGGCGGCAGCTTGGAGAGGACTTCCTTGCCACCGCGGCGCATCGTGTTGTACACGCGACCGGACAGCAACCGCGCGAGGTAGTTGTTGAAGGCGCCCACCGACTCCGAGATCGACATGTCGTTGTCGTTGAGGATCACCAGCAGGTCGGCCCCTGCCGCGCCGGCGTTGTTCATCGCCTCGAAGGCCATGCCGGCACTCATCGCGCCGTCGCCGATCACCGCGACGACGGAGCGCCTCTCTCCCTTGCGCTTGGCGGCGATCGCCATGCCGAGTGCGGCCGAGATCGAGGTCGACGAGTGCGCGGTGCCGAAGGTGTCGTATTCGCTCTCGACGCGGCGAGGAAATCCGGCGATCCCGCCCCACTGCCGAAGCTTGGCCATTCCCTCGCGGCGGCCGGTGAGGATCTTGTGCGCATAGGTCTGATGGCCGACGTCCCAGACCAGGCGATCGTGCGGCGTGTCGAACACGTAGTGCAGTGCGACCGTGAGCTCGACCGTACCGAGGTTCGAGGACAAGTGACCCCCGGTTCGACTGACCGAGGCGAGAATGAGGTCGTGGAGCTCCTTCGCGAGCTGCGGCAGCTGATCCTCCCGCAACCGGCGCAGATCGGACGGGTCGTTGATCTTCTCGAGCAGACGGTCCATCAGTGCGTCTCGAGCAGCAGATCCATCAGTGCGTCCGCACGACGATCCACTCGGCAAGCTCTTCGAGCCTGCGCGCTCGCGTGCCAAAAGGCGACAGCGCTTCGCGCGCCTCGACGCGCAGCGCCTCGATGCGCTCCCGGGCAGCGGCCAGGCCCAACAGCGTTACGTACGTCGACTTGCGCTGCACCGCGTCCTTGCCCGCGGTTTTGCCCAGACTCTGCGCTGTGCCTTCGACGTCGAGGACGTCGTCGACAACCTGGAAGGCCAGTCCGATGGCCAACGCGTAACGGAGGAGTGCATCGTTCTCGTCGGCATCCATCGCCTGGCCGCAATCCGCGCCGAGGCGAACCGCCGCCCGGATCAGCGCACCTGTTTTGAGTCGATGCATGCGCTCAAGTTCAGGCAGATCGAGTGCTTTGTCAATGCAGCCGAGATCGATTGCCTGCCCGCCGGCCATGCCCCGCGAGCCTGCGGCCTGCGCCAGGACCAGCGCCGCCTGCCCTGAATCGCGGAGGGCGGCACCAGCGAGCGCTTCGAAGGCGAAACTCTGCAACGCGTCGCCGGCGAGCAAAGCGACCGCTTCGCCGAACGCGACGTGGCACGTCGGCTTGCCACGCCGCAGCACGTCGTCGTCCATGCAGGGCAGGTCGTCATGGATGAGCGAATAAGCGTGTACCAGCTCGACCGCCGCGGCAGCGTGATCAACGATGCTTATCTCCGCGCCGGTGAGCTCGCCGGCCGCGTAGGCAAGCTGCGCGCGCACGCGCTTGCCGCCACCCAGGACCGCGTAGCGCATCGCTTCGTGCAAGCGTTGCGGCGGCTCGGTGGCGGGCGGCAGGAACCTGTCAATGACGCTTTCGATCCGCCGCGCACGCTCTTCCGACCACCGGTTCCACGGGAAGTCGTCAGGAGACATCGCCCTCGACCGGGCCGGAGCCCTCGGAGCCCGAAGCAGCGGCGTCGGGCTCTGCCGGCGCGAATGCTTTGAGAACGCCGCGCTCCAGCACCTGGACCTGCTGCTCCGCGTCCTTCAGGGCCGCTTGGCAGTATTGCAGGAGCTCGGCGCCGCGCTGATACGCCGCGAGCGCCTCGGCCAGCGGTAGCTGGCCGCCCTCCATCGTCGCGACGATCTTTTCCAGTTCGGCGAGTGCCGCTTCGAAGGTCTCGGGCGGGAGGGAGGCTTTGGAAGTCGTGGAAGGGTCGGCCATCGGGAAGAGGGAGGTGGAGGCCGAGCAATCGTGCGCGGTCGACAACCCAACTAACCTACCGCAACTGCGCGGGCGCGGTCAACGAGGGAACTCCGTCATGGACCCGGGGTCGATCGTTCCGGTATACTCGCAACTTCATTTGACGACGCAGCCTTGATACGAGCTTTTCGTAGCGGGCTGACTTAGCAAAGCGGTTGGGCGGCAGGACCTCGAGTTCGAGGCTGTCTCTTATATTGTTTGTTGGGTTGGCGGTTCACGGAAAGGGAAGGCTGATGTCCAATCTCGCGACTGGGGATCAGCTGCGACGAGCGACGTCGCAGTTGCCCGTTACCTGGTATTGTGATCCGGCGCTCTCCACACTCGAGCAGCAATTGCTGTTCGTGCCGGGGCCGGGTTACGTGGGGCACGAGCTGATGGTGCCCAATGCGGGCGATTACTACGCCCTGCCCTGGCGCGACAACGCTCAGGTCCTGGTGCGCAATACCGGCGGCGTCGATCTGCTCTCGAATATCTGCCGGCATCGGCAGGCGATCATGCTCAAAGGTCGCGGCAACGTCGAGAATATCGTCTGCCCGCTGCATCGCTGGACCTACGACCTCAAGGGCTCGCTCCTCGGTGCGCCGCACTTCGTCGAGCAGCCGTGCGCGAAGCTGGCGAGCACTCCGCTGCAAAGCTGGCACGGTCTGCTCTTCGACGGTCCGCGCGATATCGCACGCGATCTGGCCGGCGTGGGCGTCGCCGCGGACTTCGATTTCTCGGGCTACATGCTCGACCGCGTGGAGATCAAGGAATGCGCCTATAACTGGAAGACCTTCATCGAGGTGTATCTCGAGGACTACCACGTCGCGCCGTTTCACCCGGGGCTCGGTCAGTTCGTGACCACCGTGGATCTCCGCTGGCAGTTCGCCGAGCGCTACTCGGTACAGACCGTCGGCGTCAACAATGCGCTGGCAAAGCCGGGCACGCGCACCTATGATCGCTGGCACAAGGCGATCCTCGAGTACTACCGCGGCGAGGTACCCAAGCACGGGGCGATCTGGGTCACGATCTATCCCAACATCATGCTCGAGTGGTACGCGCACGTGCTCATCGTGAGCACACTGATCCCGCGCGGCGTGGACCGCACGACGAACATCGTCGAGTTCTACTACCCCGAAGACATTGCGCTCTTCGAGCGCGAGTTCGTCGAGGCCGAGCAGGCCGCGTACCTGGAAACCGCAGCCGAGGACGACGAGATCGCCGAACGCATGGACGAGGGCCGGCGCGCGCTCTACAAGCAAGGGCGCAGTGAAATCGGCCCGTATCAGTCGCCGATGGAAGATGGGATGCAGCATTTTCACGAGTTCCTGCACCGAGAGCTGGAACCTCACTTGCCAGAATGACGCAAAGCGACTGCGCGGGCCGGCTACTGCAACATGACTTTCACCACGCTCATCTCCACCGAGACGCTGGCGCGCCATCTCGACGATCCGGCGTTCGTCATCGTCGACTGCCGGCACAATCTTGCCGACCTCGATGCGGGGGAGCGCGCGTATCGGGCCGCGCACCTTCCCGGCGCAGTGTTCATGCATCTCGATCGCGATCTGTCGGGCGCCAAGACCGGCACCAATGGTCGCCACCCGCTTCCCGACATTGGCCCATTCGCGGCGACGCTCGGCCGCGCGGGTATCGATGCGGACCGCCAGGTCGTCGCCTACGATCAGAACAACGGTATGTTCGCTTCGCGGCTGTGGTGGCTCCTGCGCTGGCTCGGACATGATACGGTTGCGGTGCTCGATGGAGGCCTCGACCGCTGGCAAGCCGAGGGGCGCCCCCAGACCGGCGCGGTTCCGACACCGCGTGCAAGGACCTTCGTGCCGAAGGCACCGACACGGGTTGCCTCCGCCGAAGAGATCGCGCAGAACCTCGGCGGTGACGCGCTGCTCGTGCTCGACGCACGCGCTGCCGAGCGTTACCGCGGAGACGTGGAGCCGATCGATCCGGTCGCCGGCCACATTCCCGGCGCGCGAAACCGCCCATACACGGCAAACATGACCGAGGATGGCACGTTCAAGCCCGCGGCGCAGTTGCGCTCGGAGTACCAAGCGCTGCTTGGTCCGACTTTCCCCTCGGCCGTCGTGCACCAGTGCGGATCCGGCGTGACGGCGTGTCACAACGTTCTCGCCATGAGTATCGCCGGGCTCCCCGGCTCGCGTCTGTACCCGGGGTCCTGGAGCGAGTGGGTCGCCGATCCGGCGCGTCCCGTCGCCCGCGGCTGACGAAGCACCCGCATTCGCTGCATCGCGTCTCCGCACGCGTGCACCGCATTTCATCCCGCGCTTCGCGGGTTTCGTCGCGTGCTTCTTGAGCCGGTCACACGGCGCCCGTAGTCTTTGCTCCACGCCGATCGCTCCCGACTCCGTTGGGGACGGTCGAGACATAGGCAGGCAAGCGAGACATCGAGGAAACCATGAGCGTATTGTCCAGGAAAAAAGTCATCGACGCCGTCGGCGCGTGCACGGCGATCGCAGGCGTGCTGTTGCTCGCCGCGATGGTCATTCCGGCTGATCCTCTCGGGCGCCTGGTCGGGACCATGATCGGCGTCAGCTTTGTCGCGGGGATTGTCGGAGCCCTCGTGCGTGCGGGCGTGACGCATCGCGGTCACGTTCGTCGCACACCACGAGCATCGCTACTCCCGCGCGAAGCGCCCCCACCGGCCGCCGTCGCGATGCTGCACGTCGCCGATGCGACCGCATCGGAGTTCGATGGACACGCCTTTCCAACATTCGCGTCGGTCGTATCGCTCACCGAGGCGCAGGTCGAGCGTGGGCGCTCGGCGCGGCAACTGCAGAAGCGTCGCGAGGCGCTGGACCGAGCCTAAAGCTCCGCAGTTTCCCCCAGAGCTGCCGCGGCTTATCCGCGGCTTTTCTTAACCACAGAGACCACAGAGTACACAGAGGAATAATCAGCAAAATCGCCGTTCTCTCCGTGTCCTCTGTGGTTCAGGCTTTGCGCGGATGCGCTCAAACCGATACCAGCGGCCATTCGGCGATCGTCCGATAGAGTGGACCCGTGTCGACAGTCTCGGAGGCCACCAGCGCAAATGCGTTGACCCGCCAGGCGATCGGCTGCGGCAGGCGACGCTCGATGACGGTCGTGCTGCGCCTCGCGAGCGTCAGATGCGGTGAATAGGACCGATCCTCGACGGGAAACGCGCGCATCCGCAACGCGTCAGTCAGGTCGCGTTGCAGCGCCAAGAGCTCGGATTGAGGGCTCGTCGAGCCCAGCCACGCGATGCCCGTGCGCTGAAAGCCGCCGATCTTGTCGAGCGCCAGCACGAACGATCTCGCCCGGACGAGGCCGGCCAGACGACGCAGCGAGTCGAGCCGAATCGCCGGCTGAGCGCCGACGAAGGCGAGTGTGAGATGGATCAGGTCGGGCAAGGTCGGACGGCCGCCGCTTTCGAGGGCGACCTCTCGCGCCAGCCCCCCGAGCAGTGTCCGAGCTGGCGGGTCCGGCCAGAGCGCGAAGAAGAAACGGCGCGTCTTGTCCTGGGTGCTGTCGGTCACGGCGCAACTATAAAGCAAACGGCGCGACACCCGTGGGCGCCGCGCCGCTCGCGCTGACGGAAGATGCCGCTCAGGCGTTCGCGACCGACAGCTCCGCTTTTGGCTTGTCGAAGAACTGCTCGTCTTCGGTCGAACCCTTGAGCGCGGTGGTCGAGGACTGGCCGCCTTGCACCGTCTGCGTGACCGCGTCGAAGTAACTGGTTCCGACCTCGCGCTGATGCTTGATCGCAGTGAAACCCTTCGGCGCCGCCGCGAATTCGGCTTCCTGCAGCTCGACAAACGCGGTCATCTGGTTATGCGCGTAGCCGTGTGCCAGGTTGAACATCGAGTAGTTGAGGCTGTGGAACCCGGCAAGCGTGATGAACTGGAACTTGTAGCCCATCGCGCCAAGCTCCCGCTGGAACCTTGCCACAGTCGCATCGTCGAGGTTCTTCTTCCAGTTGAACGACGGAGAGCAGTTGTACGCCAGCATCTTGCCCGGATACTTGGCGTGGATCGCGTCGGCGAATGCCTTGGCGAACTCGAGGTCCGGTTTGCCGGTCTCGCACCACAGAAGATCCGCGAACTGGGCGTAAGCGAGCCCGCGCGCCACCGCCTGCTCGAGACCGTTCCTCGTTCGGTAGAAGCCCTCGACGGTCCGCTCGCCGGTGCAGAAAGGCTGGTCGTTGGCGTCGACGTCGGAGGTGACGAGATCCGCGGCTTCGGCGTCGGTGCGTGCCAGGACGAGTGTGGGCACGCCCATGATATCGGCGGCGAGCCGCGCGGCGACAAGCTTCTCGACGGCTTCACGCGTCGGAACCAGGACCTTGCCGCCCATGTGGCCGCATTTCTTGACCGACGCCAGCTGATCCTCGAAATGCACGCCGGCCGCGCCCGCCTCGATCATCGCCTTCATGAGCTCGAAAGCGTTGAGCACGCCTCCGAATCCGGCCTCGGCGTCGGCAACGATCGGCGCGAAATAGTCGACGCTGCCGCTGCCCTCCATGTGCTGAATCTGATCTGCGCGCGCGAACGTGTTGTTGATCCGCTTCACCACGACCGGCACGGAGTTGACCGGGTAGAGCGACTGGTCCGGGTACATCTCTCCCGAGATATTGGCGTCGGCGGCGACCTGCCAGCCGGAAAGGTAGACCGCCTTGAGTCCCGCCTTGACCTGCTGCATCGCCTGGTTGCCCGTCATCGCGCCGAGGGCGCTGACGAACGGCTCCTCGGTGACGAGCTTCCAGAGTTTCTCTGCGCCGCGCCGCGCGAGCGTGTGCTCGATATGGAGCGACCCGCGCAGCCGAACGACGTCCTCGGCGGTATAGGCGCGGCGGATGCCCTTCCAGCGTGGGTTCTCCGCCCAGTCTTTCTTCAGTCTCGCTGCTTCCAGATCGTAGTTCATCGCTGTCTCCATCTTCCGGGGTCAGTGCCGACTCGCCTCGCGCACGCTGTCCAAGCCGCCGCGTCGCATGCCTGATGACGTTAGCAAAGTTGCCGAGCCGTGACAAGCGGATTATGGCAGCGCAATATAAAAAAATTCCTGCCAAATCATGATGTTAGAAATACATTCCGCATGGTGGAAAGAAAACGGCTTAAATGTTGTCGGATTATTGCTGCTCTGCGGTAAGACAGCGTCCTAGCCTAGGTCGCGAGACAGCCCAACATCTTGATTTAACGAGACTCCGGTCCGTCAACGGCGCAGTTTACTTTTTTGCAAGATTGCGGTTCCGTGGAAATCATTTCTGCCCTCGCGATTCGTCCCTTTCCGCTAGCCCAGCATGTCCGCCCAGATGTTCCGGGCCCAGGCCTCGGCGTAAGGCGCCTCTTCGGCATTCGCGGCCGGAGACAAGCCGCCGCTGCCGGCGACCACGCTCATCGTTCGGGTCGCCGGATCGTAGCGGTGCACCGACGCGATATGCGCGACTTCCCGATCGCTCAGGTAGCTGTAGCAGGTGTTGGCGATCACCGGGAGCGGATTGACCTCGCCCCCTGACAGCAGGGCGACGACGGCGGCGGCGCAGACCTTGGCGTGCTGATTGGCCATGTGTCCCGACCTGGGCATGAGCGACGCCGGCTGGATCGCGTCGCCGAGGACGTGGATGTTGCGCTGGACAGTCGATTCATAGGTCAGGAAATCGACCTGGCAGAAGCGCCCGTTGGCATTCGCCATCCCGAGTTGGCGCGCGATGGCGGCTGCGTGCTGCGGGGGAATAACGTTGAGCACGTCGGCCTTGACGTCGTCGAAGTCGAGCTTCGCCGTGAGGGTCGCAACGTCAACGTCGGTGAGCCCGCTGTTGGGCCGATATTCGATGTAACCCTTGTAGCGCCCGTTCCAGGCGGCGACGAACAGCTCCTTTTTGGATTGCACCTCTTCGTTGGCGTCGAGGAGGATCACCTTCGATCGCTTCTTCTGGGTGGAGAAATACAGCGCGACCTGGCAGGCGCGCTCATAGGGCGCCGGAGGACAGCGATACGGCGCCCGCGGGACATGGATGACGAACACGCCGCCGTCGGGCATCGCCTCGAGCTGCCGCCGCAATGCAACCGTCTGCGGCCCCGCTTTCCATGCGTGCAGTACCTTCTCCTGCGCCGCTGCGTTGTCGAGCGAGGGCACTGCGCTCCAGATGAAATCGACGCCCGGCGAGAGGATGAGGCGGTCGTACGAGAGCGTCGCGCCGCCCACGAGCGTGACGGTGCGGGCGGCGGCATCAACGCTTTGCGCCTCACCAGTGATGCGATGCACGCCCCACTTGTCGAGGCCATCGTACGGCACGGTGAGATCGGCGATCTGCCGGCTGCCACCCAGCACCAGGTTCGACAAAGGACAGGAGACGAATGCGCTCGCTCGTTCGATCAGCGTGACGTCGATGCCGCCGGCGCTCCATTTGCCGATGTATTTGGCCGCGGTCGCGCCGCCGAAGCCGCCACCCACGACGATCACCCTGGGCACGGCGGCTGCCGCGCGCGCGCCCAGCGCAACGGCCGCAATCGAAGCCGCGCCCGCGCGCATGAAGTCGCGTCGGCTCCGGAACATCAGGGCGCCTTCTGTGCAGCGAAGTATGCCGCAGCGGCTTCGATCTCGGCGTCGGTGTAGCCGCGGGCGAGCTGCTGCATGATGGTCGACGCTCGCGTGCCATCGCGGAACTCGCGCATCTGCCGGATCAGCTCGGCTTTGTCCCGGCCTGCGAGGCTGGGGGTGGCTGCGTGATTGCGGCCGTCGGTTCCGTGACAGTTCGCGCAATTGGCCGCGACATCGCGGCCGATGTCCTTGTCGGCAGCCGCGGCAGCGCACGTCGCGGTGGCGCAGACCAGCACGAAGCCGGCGACAAAACGTGCAAGCAGGCGATTCACGTTAGGCACAAAACGCGAGACCACAACGATAGTACTCCCGTGCGCGTTGCCCAAAAGACGTGGGGGCCCGAAGGCCCCCACGCACGCAATAGATACGTAACCTTACGCCACAGGCTCGGCTTCCTTCGCCTCTTCGAAATCGAGTCTGATCTTGTCGTCTTCGCCGACGTCGATGGTCACCTTCCCGCCGTTGACCAGCCGGCCGAACAGGAGCTCGTCGGCGAGCGCCTTGCGGATCGTGTCCTGGATGAGGCGCGCCATCGGTCGCGCGCCCATCTGCGGATCGAAGCCCTTGCGCGCCAGGAACTCCTTCAGAGGCTGGGTGAACGAAGGTTCGACCTTCTTCTCGTGCAGCTGGCTCTCCAGCTCGAGGAGGAACTTGTCGACCACGCGCAGGATGACCTCGTGATCGAGCGCAGCAAACGAGATCGTCGCGTCGAGCCGGTTGCGGAATTCCGGTGTGAACATGCGCTTGATCGATTCGAACTCGTCGCCCGCCTGCTTGTTGTCGGTGAATCCCATCGTGTTGCGCGACAGCATGTCGGCGCCGGCGTTGGTCGTCATGATGATGATCACGTTCCGGAAATCCGCCTTGCGCCCGTTGTTGTCGGTCAGCGTTCCATGGTCCATCACCTGCAGCAGGATGCTGTAGATGTCCGGATGCGCCTTCTCGATCTCGTCGAGCAGCAGCACGCTGTAGGGGTGCTTGGTGATCCCTTCGGTGAGCTGGCCACCCTGATCGAAGCCGATGTAGCCCGGCGGAGCGCCGATCAGGCGCGACACCGCGTGGCGCTCCATGTACTCGGACATATCGAAGCGAATGAGCTCGACGCCCAGACAGTACGCGAGCTGCCGTGCAACCTCCGTCTTGCCCACGCCCGTGGGCCCGCTGAACAGGAAATTCCCGATGGGCTTGCGCGGATTACCGAGCCCCGAGCGGGCCATGCGGATCGCCGCAACCAGCGCGTCGATGGCCTGGTTCTGTCCGAACACCACGTTCTTCAGGTCGCGGTCGAGCGTCTTCAGCGCGTTGCGATCGTCCGAAGAGACGCTCTTCGCGGGGATCCGCGCAATCTTGGCAACGATCTCCTCGATCTCGGTCTTGCTGATCACTTTCTTCTGCTTCGATTTCGGCAGGATCTTCTGGGCTGCTCCGGCTTCGTCGATGACGTCGATCGCCTTGTCGGGCAGATGCCGGTCGTTGATGAAGCGCGCGGAGAGCTCGGCGGCGGTGGTCAGCGCCGCGGGCGCGTATTTGACGCCGTGGTGCTGCTCGAAGCGCGTCTTCAGCCCCTTCAGGATCTCGATCGTCTCCGCGATCGAGGGCTCCGGCACGTCGATCTTCTGGAAACGCCTCGACAACGCGTGATCCTTCTCGAAGATCACGCGGTATTCGTTGTAGGTGGTCGCGCCGATGCATTTGAGCGCGCCGGTATTGAGCGCGGGCTTGAGCAGGTTCGATGCGTCAAGCGTGCCGCCGGACGCCGCGCCGGCGCCGATGAGGATCTCGTCGATGAACAGGATCGACTTCTGGTTGTCTGTGAGCTGCTTCAGGACCGCCTTCAGGCGCTGCTCGAAATCACCGCGATACTTGATGCCGGCGAGCAGCGCGCCCATGTCGAGCGAGTACACCGTGAATTCCCTGAGCATCTCCGGCACGTTGCCTTCGATCACGCGCCGCGCCAGGCCCTCGGCAATCGCGGTCTTGCCGACGCCGGCCTCGCCGACCAGGAGCGGATTGTTCTTGCGGCGGCGGCAAAGCACCTGGATCACGCGTTCCAGCTCGATCTCGCGGCCGATAAGCGGATCGATCTTCCCGGTCTTGGCGAGATGGTTGAGGTTCACCGTGTAAGCGTCGAGCGCGCCGGCGGGCTGTTGCTCGCCGTCGGCCTCTTCTTTGGCGGACTCCTGTTTCTCGTCCTTTTTCGGCGAGGTCTTGGTGATACCGTGCGCGATGTAGTTCACAACATCGAGCCGTGTCACGCCGCGCTGGTTCAGGAAATAGACGGCGTGCGATTCCTTCTCGCCGAAGATCGCCACCAGCACGTTCGCCCCGGTCACTTCCTTCTTGCCCG
>VBCL01000207.1:0-491 GCA_005888865.1 Betaproteobacteria bacterium
TTTCGGCCGGAGTTCATCAACAGGATCGACGAGATCGTCGTCTTCCACGCGCTCTCGGAGAAGAACATCGAGTCGATTGCGAAGATTCAGCTGGGCTCGCTCGAGACGCGGCTCGCCAAGCTCGAGATCAAGCTCGACGTCGCCCCCGCGGCGCTCGCCGAGTTGGCGAAGGCAGGCTTCGACCCGGTCTACGGCGCGCGCCCGCTCAAGCGAGCGATCCAGCAACAGATCGAGAATCCGCTCGCCCGGGAGATCCTCGCCGGCACGTTCGCGGCGGGCGACACGATCAGAGTTGCGGCTTCCGGCGGCAAGATTACTTTCGGCAAGAAATAGCCCTCGCGCGACTCGAATCGAATCCGTTCGTGGTGAGCTTGTCGAACCATGAACGGACGGCGAGCCGCCGCCCTTCGACAGGCTCAGGGCGAACGGTTCGCTTGTTCGCAGGCTTCCCTAGAAATACGGCACCGCACGCCGCGCGAGGCGCCTGCCCC
>VBCL01000207.1:545-8662 GCA_005888865.1 Betaproteobacteria bacterium
ACCAACCGCAGCGTGCTGGCGGTTTCCGCGGCGACGATGGTGCGCCCAGGACGATCGATCACGAAACGCATGCCCTTGGCCAGCACGATGTCACGCGGATCGCGCTCCAAGGTGATCCAGACGCAGCCCCGTTCGACGGCGACGACCGTCCCTTGTGCGTTCTTCAGCACCAGCGTCTGGCGCCTGTCGAGTGCTGCCCGGCGGGTATGGCGGGGAAAGGATGCGATATTGGCCATGGTATTCTCCTGGTTAATGCGTATAATGCATGCAGGCCTGGAAATCCTGGGGGAACGTAGATTCAGTGCCTGCTGAGTGAAGTATCGGTGCCATAGCGACTGGATACAAACGAAATCGGCGCATCTTTACCATGAGTAAACGGAATGCGACACCCAGGACAAGGCTGCCTTCGCTCGATCTGTTGAAGGGTTTCGAGGCTGCGGCACGCCATCTATCCTTCACGCGCGCGGCGGAAGAGCTGTTCCTGACCCAATCGGCGCTGTCGCGGCAGATGCAAACGCTCGAGGAGCAACTCGGGTTGCCTCTGTTCGAGCGACGGCACCGAGCGCTCCTGCTCACCGAGGCGGGGCAGAGGTTGCACACGACGGCGAAGACGGTACTCGACGAGCTGACCCAGGCGGTTGCTGCCATCCGCCGCGATCAGGCCACCCAGCCGCTGACTGTATCGACCAATCAGGCGTTCGCGTCGCTGTGGCTCATCCCGCGTCTCGCTCGATTCCGCGACCGCCATCCCGACGTCGACGTCTACATCTCGGCGGACAACCGGATCGTGGACCTCGAGCGCGAGCGGATCGACCTCGCGGTCCGCTATTGCAGCGAAGCCATGGCGCCGGCGGGCTCACCGCGATTGTTCGGGGAGCGGCTGGTGCCGGTGTGCAGCCCCGCGCTGGCCGCTGACCGCGCGCGCCCGTTGAAGCGGCCCGAAGACCTTGCTCAGCACGTGCTGTTGCACATCGACGACGAGCGCGGGCGCTTCACATGGCTCAACTGGTCGGCGTGGCTCGCCGCCATCGGAATTCATCACCTGACGCCAGCCGGGTCACTGCGCTTCAACCATTTCGACCAGGTCATTCAGGCGGCAGTCGACGGGCAGGGCGTTGCGCTCGGGCGCGAACCGCTGATCGATCATTTCCTGCAGCAGCGCAAGCTCGTCGCGCCGTTTCCCGACCGCTACACGACGCCGCGCGCGTACTACATCGTGCGCGCAAGCCATGCCGCGTTGCGCCCGGAAGCCCAGGCGTTCAGCGACTGGCTGCAGGAGGAAGTGCGCGCAGACGCTGCCGAAGGCGAGCGCCCGGCGGATGGCGCACCTCGCGGCGCCCAGCGCGGGCGCGGCACGGCGAGTGCCGTGAGCGAACGGAAGACCGAGCGCGCGCAGGGGCGCCGGTGAACTCCCCCTCGAACCGTCATTTCGGGCTGGCACCGTCACCCTGGGTCGTGCGCTTCGCGCCGCTCGTCGCCCCGGGAAAGCGTGTCCTCGACCTTGCCGCCGGTCGCGGCCGTCACGCGCTGTTTTTCGCGGCACGCGGCGTGCAGGTCCTCGCCGTCGATCGCGACGCCGCCGCGCTCGCGACGTTTGCAGGCTCGCCGGGGATCGAAACCCGCGTCGCAGATCTCGAGCAGCGCGACTGGCCCTTCTCGACCGAGCGCTTCGACGCCATCGTGGTTGTGCACTACCTTCATCGCGCGTCGCTTTCGCACCTGCTCGCCGCCCTGACGCCGGACGGCCTGCTGCTCTACGAAACCTTCGCGACGGGCAACGCCGTCTACGGCAAGCCTTCGAATCCGGACTTTCTGCTTCAGGAGAGTGAGCTCCTCGAGCTGGCGCGCAAAACGCTCACGATCGTCGCCTTCGAGCAGGGGTGCGTCGATGGCGCGCCGCCCGCGGTGCTCCAGCGGCTCGCTGCCGTCGGCCGCGGAAGGGCATGGCCCCCAACGCTCCCCCAAGTGACGTTGGAGTGACGAATGACGTTTCGAGGTAAAATGCCGGTTTTTTCAGGTGATGTTCGATGCTGAAGGGAAGTCTGGTTGCGATCGTGACGCCGATGCAGGACGGCGGCGCGCTCGATCTGCCCGCGCTCACCCGGCTCATCGATCTTCATATCAGCAGCGGCACCTCGGGCATCGTCATCGTCGGTACCACGGGTGAGTCGCCGACCGTCAATGTCGAAGAGCACTGCCTGCTGATCAAGACCGCCGTCGAACACGCCGCCGGGCGAATCCCGGTGATCGCGGGAACCGGCGCGAATGCCACGACGGAGGCGGTCGAGCTGACGGCGTATGCCAGGAAGATCGGCGCGAGCTCCGGTCTGTCGGTCGTACCGTATTACAACAAGCCGAGCCAGGAAGGGCTCTACCGGCACTTCCGGACGATCGCCGAGAAAGTCGATCTCCCGCTCATTCTCTACAACGTTCCCGGACGCACGGTTGCCGACCTCGCCGGCGAGACGGTGCTGCGGCTCGCGCAGGTCCCGGGCATCGTTGGCATCAAGGACGCAACGGCAGATCTCGGACGAGGGAGCGAGCTCTTGCGCGCGCTCTCGGTCGCGGGCAGGAAGGATTTCGCCGTGTACAGCGGCGACGATCTCACCGGCCTGCCGCTGATGTTCATGGCCGCGCACGGCGTGATCTCGGTCACCGCCAACGTCGCGCCGAAGTTGATGGCCGAGATGTGTGCGGCGGCGCTCGCGGGGGACTGCCCTCGCGCCTTGCACCGCAGCCTGTTCGTCGAGGCAAATCCGATTCCCGTGAAGTGGGCACTGGCGGAGATGGGCCTGATCCGCGGCGACCTGCGGCTGCCGCTGGCACCCCTGGCAGCGGCTCATCACGAAGCCGTGCGCTCGGCGCTGCGCGAGGCCGGTTGTACCTGACGGAGATTCAAGCATGTTCAAGGTTTTCGATCGTTCCCTTCTTCGCCCCGTCGCGGCGACCCTCGGCGCCGCGGCTTTGGCTGCGCTGCTCGGCGGTTGCGAAAACCTGACGATGTCGTTGGGCAAGAAAATCGACTACAAGTCGTCGAGCTCGGCGCCCGCGCTGGAGATACCGCCCGACCTGACGACTCCCGCGTATGACGACCGCTATCAGGCGTCGACCGCTTCGGCGGCGGCCGCAGCGCGTGCCACGGCCCGGCCAAGCGAAGTGCTTCCCACCAACACCGAAGTTCGGTTGGCGCGCGCGGGGTCGGAACGCTGGCTGGTCGTGAAGGCGACCCCGGAGGCCGCCTGGAACACGCTGCGCGACTTCTGGTCGCAGAATGGCTTCGTCATCGCGCTCGAGCAGCCTTCGCTCGGGATCATGGAAACGGACTGGGCGGAAAACCGCGCCGGAACGCCGCAGACCGAATTGGCGAAGTACGCGGGCAAGTACCTCGATTTCCTCACCGATACGTATCGGCGGGATAAGTTTCGTACTCGCATCGAGCGCGGCAGCGAGCCTGGGACGGTCGAGATCTATATCACGCACAAAGGCGCAGCACAGCTGCCGACCAAGACCAAGGGCGGGTCGCCCGAGGACTGGGTGTGGCAAACCACGCCGCCGAACCCCGAGCTCGAAGCCGAGTTCCTGTCGCGTCTGATGGTGCGCTTCGGTACCCCGGAGCCGGCGGCGGCCACTGCAGTTGCCGGACTCTCCACGCAGCCGCCGCGCGCTCGTATCGAGAAGGGCAGCGACGGCACGAACCGGCTCGTCATCGACGACGCTTTCGATCGCGCCTGGCGGCGCGTCGGCCTTGCGCTCGACCGCACCGGCTTCACAGTCGTCGACCGCGATCGCTCGAAAGGATTGTACTTCGTGCGTTATGCCAATCCCGACCTTAGCGCCCGGCCCAAAGGCTGGCTGGACAAGCTGCAGTTCTGGAAGACCGACGAAAAGGACAAGCCGGAGCAATATCGTGTCGTGGTGACACAGGCCGACCCGAACAGCCTCGTGACCGTGCAGGATCCGGCGGGCGCTTCGGAGAAATCGGCCAATGGCGACAAGATTCTCGCCCTGCTTCAGGACCAGCTCAAGTGACCGCGCGCCCGCGCGCTTCGACAGCAAGGTAGCCGGTTCAGAAATATGCGGTTCGCCTCGCTAGGCAGCGGCAGCGAAGGCAACGGCCTGCTGGTCGAAGCCGACGGCACGCGGGTGCTCGTCGATTGCGGCTTCGGAATTCGCGACACCGTCGCCAGGCTCTCGCGCATCGGGGTCTCGCCGGACACCGTGTCCGCGATCATCGTCACCCACGAGCACAGCGACCATATCGGCGGGGTCGCGCCGTTCGCGATGCGCTTCGGAACGCCGGTGTGGCTCACGTTCGGCACGTTATCGATCGTTTCCGAGCAATTCGCCGGCCTGCCATGCGTGCGCGGCTTCGACAGCCATGATCGCTTCGCGATCGACGCCATCGAAGTGTGCCCGTTTCCGGTGCCGCACGACGCCCGCGAGCCGGTGCAATTCGTGTGCTCCGACGGCTGCTGGCGCCTGGGCGTCCTGACCGATATTGGCGTGTCCACCCCGTATGTCGAGGCGACCCTGTCGGGTTGCGATGCGCTGGTGCTGGAGTGCAATCACGATCTCGGGATGCTCGCCAGCGGCGACTATCCGGAATCGCTCAAGCGCAGGATCGCGAGCCGACTCGGTCACCTCGACAACGAAGCCGCAGCCGGGTTGCTGCGCAGGATCGACTCCTCGCGCCTCAAGCACCTGATTGCGGCGCACTTAAGCCGGGAGAACAATCGTCCCGAGCTCGCCTGCGCAGCGCTCGCCGGGGCG
Source organism: Betaproteobacteria bacterium (assembly GCA_005888865.1). GTDB lineage: Bacteria > Pseudomonadota > Gammaproteobacteria > Burkholderiales > Casimicrobiaceae > PALSA-1003. The sequence continues at coordinate 5,316 of VBCL01000207.1, forward strand.
CTCGACTGCGATGTCGCATGGATCGGCGTGGCCGATCAGGAACAGGGTTTTGGCTGGCGCGAATTCGTCTGAAGGACAACCATGGAAAAACGGCAGGAGCTCTATCACGGCAAGGCCAAGACGGTGTACACGACCGACGATCCGAAGGTTCTGGTCATGCATTACCGCGACGATGTATCGGCGTTCGACGGGGCGAAGCTCGCCAAGCTCGAACGAAAGGGCGAGACCAACAACAAGTTCAACGCCTTCATCATGGGTAAGCTTGCGGCTGCCGGCGTGCCGACGCATTTCGTGCGGCTGATCAACGAGCGCGAGTCGCTGGTGCGGGCGATGAAGATGATCCCTGTTGAATGTGTGGTGCGTAATATCTGCGCAGGATCGATGGCCAAGCGCTATGGGATCGAGGAGGGCACCCGGCTCCCCGAACCGATCTTCGAGTTCTTCCTGAAAAGCGACCCACTGCACGATCCGCTGGTCAACGACGATCACATTCGCGTGCTCGGCTGGGCCACGGTCTCCGAGATCGGCGAGATGAAGGCGCTCACGCACAAGGTGAACGCGGTGCTCACGCCGCTGTTCGCTAAGGCAGAGATCGACCTGGTCGACTACAAGCTGGAATTCGGACATCCCGTGGACGACGTGGGCGGACCGCTGGTTCTCGGCGACGAATTCACGCCCGACGGCTGCCGACTCTGGGATCATGGGACACACGACAAGATGGACAAGGACCGCTTCCGCCGCGATCTCGGCAGCGTCATCGAGAAGTATCGGGAAGTGGCGCAGAGGATCGGCGCGCCAATGTAGCGGCGCTTGCGGCGCCCGGATACGGTACGGGTATTCGCCGGCCGCGATAATCGTCGCGAAGAACCAAGGAACCAAAGAAAAAGCCGGCCCGCAGGCCGGCTTTTTCATTTCCGGATCGTCTCGTTATTTCTTCGCGGCGTCGGCAGGTGCCGCCGACCCCGATGCTTTCATGGCATCGCCGGAGGCCGCGGATGCCGGCGCAGCCGCCTTCATGGAGTCTCCGGCGCTCTTCATCGCGTCGCCTGCCGACTTCATCGCGTCACCTGTGGCCGCCTTGGCGGCGTCCGCAGCTTTCTGGCCGGCTTGCATCGCCGCGGCGCCGGCGTCCTTCGCAGCGGCGGTCGCCTTGTCTGCGGCTTCCTTGGCCGCGACTGCGGCCTTGTCCGCCGCTGCCTTGGCGTCGGCGGCTTGCTTGTTGTCGCTGCAGCCCACGACGGCGAGCGCGAGAGCAGCAGCTACGAAAAGAGACCTGTTTATCATCATCGTTTCCCCTGATCGAACATGAAATGAAGACCTGTCTGGAAGACCGGATCCGTTGCTCGGTTATACGACACGAGCGCTCGTCGGCTCAAATCCCGGAAGCGATACGACCAGGACTTGACTCCACTCGAGCCTCGCGCCCACCGACCGCGCCCATTGTATGCGATATCGAGGCGACGCCCGCGCGTTCCGCACGACGCGATGCTCCGGAACTCCGACGCACGACAAGATGGACAAGGACCGCTTGCGCCGCGATTTCGGGAGCGTCATCGAAAAATATCGGGAAGTGGCGCAGACGATCGACGCAGCGTTGCAGGCGACTGGCGGCCATCAAAAGCGAAGGGCCGCCGGAAGGCGGCCCTTTCCTCAAGCCATCCAGCGTTACTGCTTTTTCTCGTCTTTCTTCTCGTCCTTCTTCTCTTCCTTGCTGGCATCGGGCGCCTTCATCGCATCCTTTCCGGGCTCGGCAGACTTGCTCGCGTCGGGCGCCGGAGCAGGCGCGGGCGCTGGTGCTGGTGCAGGCGCGGGAGCGGGCGAGGGTGCCGGTGCGGGCGCCTTATTCTCGCTACAGGCGGCGAGCGCTAAGGCCAGGGCAGCAGCAAAAAGAAACTTGTTCATTTTCGTTCCTCTTATCGATTATGAAATGAAAGAAAAACCTGCCTTACGAAGACTTAGATCCCTCCTCGGCGGATCCACCGCGAGCGCTCGTCGGCAAAATGCGGGAGCCATCGGTCTGATTCCTGTCTCGTCTACCGACCCGTAGATTGTACTCCACTGCATCGCCGATTCAATCGGGCCGGGTCGCGGCGGCGGCAGTCGATTCGAAGCGCATCGCGGCGCCGGAACGGCCTGCCGCGTGTGCCGGATAGACCTGCCCGAGGCGCTTCAGAGCCCCAGGACCGTAGCGTTGATGCCCGGCTCGCCGGTGGCCCAGATCTCTTCGTAGCGGTTGGCGAACAGGCGCGTCTGCTCGGGTTGCTCGATCCCCATCGTCGCGCGCGGCTGATCGACGTGAAAGCGATGGAGGTAATGCCGATCGTCGACAATGAGTAACGGGTCCGTGGCCACCCTCGCCTCGGGGCCCGTGCGGTAAATCGTCATCGCGTGGCTGTAGTTGCTCAACAGGTTGAGCATCCGCGGACAGGCGGTCTCGAGATAGGCGGTGTCGTGCACGATGATGTCGAGACGGCGGCCGCGCGTCCCGCGCAGGAAAGCCGAGAGGCGTTCGACGCGGGTCGGTTGGTTCCAGCCGGTTTGTGAGAGATCCTGATCGAAGACACGGATTCGCCGCTGCGCCAGGGCGATCAGTTCGTCGATCGCCGCGATCTGCTCGGCGACGGAGCCAAGCACGACCGTGCGCGACTCGAGCCGGGGTCCAGGCGAACCCGGGGGGCCGTCAGTCGAGGTGGACGAAGCCATCGCGATACCAGGGATAGAGCAAGTTGGCCACTCCCGCGTCGACGTCGTCCGCCGCCAATTGCCGCGTATTCGCAAGGCGCCGGATCGCAGGCCAGCCGATCGTGGGCCGATCCAGCACGTCGCCGTTGATGAACAGGTTCCGCGCATCGTAGAGCAACTGTGTCCGGCTGTCCAAGCGTGCGCGGTGAATAACCGCCGGGCCAGAGCCGGACGCGGTGGCGTGAAGGTGACCGCGGGCTTGGGCTCGGTAAGATATGCTCCCAGGAAACACGCGACCGTACGATCGTCCCAGGCCAGCCCGGAGAGCGCGCTCGCCGCGTAATCCGATAGACCGCGCGCGATGCGCGCCGGGGCACGCGCGGCTGGCAGGCCCGGATCGCGGTACCGGCCATCGAGTGCGATGCGATCGCGCAGCCAGTCGACGAAGGCGATTCCCAGCTCTTGAGCCGACGGCGCTCGGAATCCGATCGAGTACGTGCTGCAGGCCGCGATGGCCACGCCGTCGTGGGCGATGCCGGGCGGCAGGTAGAGCATGTCGCCGGGATCGAGCAAGACTTCGTGCTCGGGGCGAAAGCGCGCCAGGATCTTGAGCGGGACATCGGGTTTCAGCGCGAGGTCGCGCTGCCGGCTCAGCCGCCATCGCC
>VBCL01000208.1 GCA_005888865.1 Betaproteobacteria bacterium
TCCATCTGTCCGCGAATGCGCCCGAGCGCTGCGCGCTGCACGGGGTCCTTGCTCCAATCGGTAAGTTTCCTGCCCATGCGTTCGAGGGTGCGCAGGTTACGGTCGTAGAAGGTATCTGGGGCCGGCTCGAGCTCCCCGATCACGCTTCCCGCCGCGTGCTCGATGCGCGCAGCATCCTGCGGCGCGAGCTCGATCAGCGCATTGACGTAACGTGCTCCCCATTGCAGTCGCGTCGCGGGACCTTGCGCCGCCGCGTATGACTGGGCATACCAGTCGAGCGCGGCAGCCTTGTCCCCACGTTTCTTCGCGACCTCCGCCAGATCGACCATGAAGTAGTACGGCGAATGCGAGCGCTTGAGCTCCGCCTTCAACAGCGTCTCCGCGTCGTCGAGGAGCCCTGCCTGGACGAGAGCATCCGTCGCGGCGTCGATCACCGCCTGTCGCGCATAGGGATCGGCCGTCTCGCGATCGGCGCGCGCGACCTGGTCGCGCAGGGTCTTGAGCAGGGGCGCTGGCAACGGCGCGTCCTTGGCATCGAGCCGGGCGAGTCCGACTCGAGCAGAAACCGCGACCAGGCGATCGGTCGTCGATAGGCTCGCGTCGGCGACGAGCCGATCGAGGGCGGCCGTCCACGCCGTAACCAGGCGCTCGCGCTCGGCCGACTTCGGCGGCGTCACGAATCCCGCAATCTTGTCGGCGTACTCCGTGAGCGTATCGAAGTTCTCGCGTACGAGCTGCGGATCGCCGAGCACCGAGACGAGCTGCGCGGTCGCGGCGGCATCAGGCGAAGGTTTCGCACCTTTGGCCGTCGCCCCTGCGGCGAGCGCCTTAAGCTCGAGACGCACCGCCGTGTCCTTCTGCTCGGCGGGACACGCTTGCGCAAGCCGCTTCAAGGTGGACGCGACATTTTTCTCCGGAATGAGCTGCTGCTCGTCGGTGACCCAGGAGTAGTAGGCGAGCATGCGCCAGTCGTCGGCCGAAAGCGCGGCATGTCCGTGGCCTTTCGAAAGCGCCGCCGACAGCGTGTCCTTGACCGGTCGCGCGCCGTTCATGCCCATGGTCAGCACGCGCATGTACTGCTCGGGATCGGCTTCGCCGGGGAGACGTACGATTTCGCGGCCGTCGGGATCGAACAGGATCATGGTCGGATAGCCGACGACGTTGAAGCGCGCGCCGAGCTTCTGCGCGCTCGGGCTGTCGCCGTCGATGTACACCGGAACGAAATAGCGCGAGCGCTCGATGAAGTCCTGACGGTTGAAAAGCGTCGCCTTGACCTGGTTGCAGGGCGGGCACCACACCGCGCCCCAGTACAGGAACAGCGGCTTGTGGTCCGTCTTGGCCGCGACGAACGCCGCATCCACGTCGTCCTTGCGCCAGGCGATGCCGTCTTCGTGGACGGACGCCGGCGCTTTCGAAGCGGCGACGGTCTGCGGCGCCGCGGCAGGGGCTGCCGCTGAGGGCGCTTTGGGCGGTTCAGGGGACGGCGAGCATGCGCCGAGCGCGAGTGTCAGAACGGGGACGAGCAGGAGCAAAAGGGGATTCATGGCGATGGTAATGCGCGGATCGACCACGCTAGCGTATCACTGCCGAACGTCTACGGGGCGACCCGAGCCGGCAGATGCAGGAACCCGCGAAAGCGGGCCCGCCCGCCGCGCACCGGGTCGCCCGCGAGCGCGTAGTCGGGAAAGCGCGCGAGGAAGCGCGTCAACGCGACCTGCGCCTCGAGCCGCGCGAGGTTCAATCCCGCGCAGGTGTGGATGCCGAAGGCGAAGGCAATGTGCCGGTTCGGTTCGCGGGCCAGGTCGAGGCGCTCCGGATCGGGAAACTGCGCCGGATCGCGGTTCGCGGCGCCGATGCCGATGGTGATCCGCGATTCGGGCGGCAGCTCGATCCCGCCGATGACGATCGCATGGGTGGTGATGCGGTTGCCGAGCTGGACCGGACTTTCGAAGCGCAGGAATTCCTCCACCGCTTTCCCGATCGCCGCGCTGTCGGAAAGACCCGCGATCAGC
>VBCL01000209.1:0-5681 GCA_005888865.1 Betaproteobacteria bacterium
GAGAATCGCGAGCGACCAGTCGCGAAGCGGACCGCGCTCCTCGGGCGGAATGCCGAGCAGGTTGCCGATGATGCCGATCGGGATTGCCGCGGCGTAGTCCGCGATCAGGTCCACCTCGCCTTTCGTCTCCATCGTGTCGAGCAGCCCGTCGACCAGTTTCGCAAGGCCCGGCTCCATGGCGGCGATGTGCCGCTGGCTGAGTGCGCCGACGATCGCGCGCCGCACGTGCGTGTGCAGAGGAGGATCGTTGAAGATCAGGCTGGTGGTGTGGTGCTCGAGGAGTGGCGAAGGGCCGAATTTGGGCCCGAACTCCTTTTTCTTGTCCGAGCTGCACGCCTTGTGGTCGCGGTAGACCGGCAGAATGTCGTCGTAGCGCGTCAGCAGCCACGAGCCGTCGGGCATCGCCTTGATTGGCGCGTGCTGGCGCAGCGCGTGGTAGTACGGGTAGGGATCGGCGTAGAAATCCGGGGAGAGGCTCCGGAGATCGAAGCCTCGAGCGATGTCGTACGCGCGTTCGGGCGGGAGGACGAGCGTCGGGGCCTTCGGGGGAGCGGGCTCGAGCGGCATGCGGCGATGATAGCCCCCCGGCGAGACCGTGGAAGCGTCCAGAATCGCCCGAGACGGACCAGGCAATTGTTGCAGCACGGAACCGAGAGCAAGGTTTCTGGTCTGTTCGGGGTCTGGCCCGGCATGTTAGTTGCTCTGGCCCATGGCAAGTCAGAGTGATGCGAAACACCATGCCAGGCAGGCTGCGCGGCCGATGCACGCGATGGATCGCGTGGTCGATCGCGGCTGCGATGCTCGTCGTCGCCGGCTGTGCTCAGCTGGCGGAAAAGGAGCGCGAGCTGACGTTCCGCGTCGTCCCGGGAACCGCCAGCTGGTTCGGTGGCCTGCCGGCGGGCGTCCAGGAATCCGACCTGGTGGTCGAGGCGGACGGCAAGCCGCAGCGCATCCACGCCTGGTGGTGGCCGGCCGTGGCGAAGGACGCCCCGGCGGTACTGTATCTTCATGGCACGCGCTGGAATCTGACGGGCCAGACCAGCCGGATCGACCAGCTGCACGCTTTCGGTTTCTCGGTGCTGGCGAGCGACTATCGCGGCTTTGGCAAGTGCGATGGCGACCTGCCCTCCGAGCAGACCGTATACGAGGATGCGCGCGTCGCCTGGAATCGTTTGACGGAGCTGCAGCCCGACGCCAGCAAGCGTTTCATCTACGGCCATTCGCTCGGCGGCGCCGTGGCGATCGATCTGGCCGCGCGTCTGAGCAAGGCGGCGGCGCAGGCCGGGACGGCTGTGCCGGCGCATGGGCTCATCGTCGAATCGTCGTTCACGACCCTTGCCGACATCGCGCGTGCGGTGACTTCTCCCTTGCTGCCGGTCTTTCTCCTGTCGCAGAAGTTCGATTCGCTGGCGAAAGTGCACGAGCTGCGCATGCCGGTGCTGTTCGTCCACGGCGCCGGCGACAGTTATGTGCCGTCGCGCTTCAGCCAGGAACTCTACCAGGCCGCGCCCGAGCCGAAAAAGCTGCTGCTGGTCGACGGCGCGACACACAACAACTGCATGCGCGTCGGCTCTACCGAGTATTTGGCCGCGATCCACGAGCTGTTCAGTCTGGAGGCTCCGGCGCCGATACGTCAGGCGCGCGGCGCGAAGTCGTAACCGCCGGTCGGGTACACTTGGTCGCGGGCTGCACGAAGCCCGCGCCTCGCCGTGACCGATCGTCTCATCGCGCATCTCGACATGGACGCTTTCTACGCGTCGGTCGAGCTGCTGCGCTATCCGGAGCTTCGCGGGGCTCCGGTCGTGATCGGTGGTGGCAGCCGCCATCAGCCCGAGGAAACAGTCGATCCTGTCACCGGCGCAGCCGTGCGCCGATTCACCCGGCTCTCCGAATACACGGGCCGAGGTGTGGCTACGACCGCAACCTACGAAGCGCGCGCGCTCGGCGTGCACTCGGCGATGGGCCTGATGAAGGCCGCGCGGCTCGCGCCCGACGCGTGGCTCTTGCCGACCGACTTCGACACTTACCGCCAGTACTCGCGCCGCTTCAAGGCCGCGGTGCGCGAGATCGCGCCGCAGGTCGAGGAGAGCGGCATCGACGAGATCTACATCGATTTGACCGACGTCGGTCTGCCGCCCGCCGTATCGGCGAGGATAGAAACGCCCGCTGCAGCGAGCGAGCGGGCGCGTCGCGTCGCGCGGGCGATCAAGGACGCGGTGCGTGCCGCGACCAGGCTTTCCTGCTCGATCGGTGTCACGCCCAACAAGCTCCTGTCGAAGATCGCCTCGGAGCTCGACAAGCCGGACGGGTTGACGGTGCTCACGGCGGCGGACGTTCCGGCTCGGATCTGGCCCCTGCCCGCGCGCAAGATCAACGGCGTCGGACCGAAGACCGCGGCGAGACTCGAGGCGCTCGGTATCGCCACGATCGGCGATCTGGCGCGAGCCGACCCGGCGTGGCTCATCGACGAGTTTGGGTCGAGCCGCGGGGCCTGGATGCACGAAGCGGCGAACGGACGCGACGATCGTTCCGTGGTCACGGCGAGCGAGCCGGTCACGATCAGCCGCGAAACGACTTTCGAGCGCGATCTTTCCGCGCAGCGCGACCGTGCCGAGCTTTCGGCGATTTTCACCGAGCTGTGCGAGGAGCTTGCCGGCGATCTGCAGCGCAAGGGCTACGTCGGCAGGACCATCGGTCTGAAGGTGCGCTACAGCAACTTCAAGATCGTCACCCGCGACCGGACAATTCCGAAGCCCACGCACGATGCGATCGAGATTCGTCGCGTGGCCGGGGAATGCCTGAAGCGCGTGCCCCTCGAGCTGCGCATCCGCCTGCTCGGGGTGCGCATCAGTGGATTGTGCCGGCCGGAGGACGTCGCGTCATCGGCGCTCTCCGTCGCCGAGCCCAGGAGCGAGCCGTCGCTGTTCGACGAGTGAGGTGGCCTCCTTGCCCGGGCCGCGGCCTCCTTGGACGCTCGTTATAAGTGATCCGCGGAGTGTCGGCCGCAGCGTCGACTCGCCACGCGCGATCCCCACTCGCGTTGCTCGTGGGGCCCCTCGCCGCGGGCTCGCCCCGCTACATCCCGCGCGTCAGCGCGCGCTTGAGCTCGCGCAGCTTCGCCTTGACCTTGGCCTCGTTCTCGCCGCCCATCCTTACCAGGATTTTCTGGCCGGCCGAGAGGTCCTGCAGCGCGGGATCGGCGTACTCGTACAAGACTTTGGGTTGCACCAGCGCGACGGATCCCTGCACGTCCGGCGTGGCGAGCAGGTGGTCGATCACCTCGAACAGCCGATCGTTGAAATAACGTGACGGGTAGCCCAGCTCCGCGTACGCCTCCTGGAACAGGGGGTAGAGGCGGACGTACAGCGCGACCAGCCTGGCCGAGTCGACGGCCTCCATCGCCATCACGTACGGCGCGTAGCGCGCGGCGTTGTCGGCACCGATTGCAACGGACCCCTCGGGCCCGCCGACACGGAACGTCCCCGGCACTGGATTGATCGGCGACAGGCGCAGCGCGACGTTCTTGCGCGGCAAGTTGTCGATGGTCGCCACGACGTGGCGGACGATGTCCTGCGGCCGGAGAAGCGCATCGAAGCGAGGCACACCGAGAATCGCGGCCAGCGCCTCGTGCACCACCGAGTCGCTCTCGCCAAGTGCGGGAAGCGCGACGGCGGGCGGCGTGCTCGGCGCTTCGATCGGATGCTCGATGCGCGGTTCGGCGCTCGCCTGTGGCGCGGGGGCAGGGGGTGCCGCAGGTGCCTGGACTGACACGGGCGGCTCAGGTCGCTGCTGCAAGAAATAGTACGCGCCGCCTGCGGCCGCGAGGATCGCGACGATGGCGGCCAGAATGCCCCAGCGCAGAGCAGGCGTGCGCGGCGCGAACAGGGGGCGATCTTCGGCTGCGACTTCGATCTCAGGATTGTCCATAGTGCCTCGCTTGCAATATACCGCCGCCGGGTCCGACGAGATTCGAGCTTATCCCTTGCGAATCGCCTCGTACTGCGACGGCGTTGCCTTGGCGTGCGCGAGATATTCGCGGATGTGCAGAATGTCCTGGCGCCCAAGCGCATCGCCGTGGTGCGGGCGATGCAACGTGCCTTCAACGCCGTTGAGCCGCACGCGAAGGCGCGCCTTCGCCAGCGGCTCGGTCGTCGCACCCAGGTGATGCAGGAGAGACTCGACCTCCCGCCACTGGATATTGCCACCGACCGGATCCTGGAAAATCGCGCGCAGCAGGTTTTCGTGTTTGCGGCTCATCGGAACGGTCCTCGGGCGGGAGAATACACGGATTCGCGCTCGCGACTGCGGTCGAGGCAACATGGAATTGTACCCGGACCCGCCCATCAGGGCGCCGCGAGCCCCTTCCGTCGAGGCGCCCCGCGGTGACCCGGAGCTTCCGGTTCGTCCTACAGCAAAATCAGACAAAGGCTGATTCCAGGCTGGAGGTTGCTCGTACACAATCCGCGGCGTGTAGGGAAGACAAAGCAGCAACTTCAACTACTACTGACCTGGATGAGTTGACTGGCGGCCTCCTCCCTGCACCCATCGCGTCAAGAGAGCAAAACCCCCCCGAAGAAAAATAACGCTGATTACTCCTTGAGTCCGTTCCCCCCCGGACGGCAAGAGGAATTTTGATACGGGCCGACCTACGGCCCGTTTTGTTTTCAGCGTGTGAATGGTCCAGCGCGCGATGCGGGTTGAGCTGGATCCGTAGCCGGTGGCTTCAGCGCACCGGCATCTTTCGAGAGTGGCAACGAAATTCGCAGGAGAATCCCATGGCAACAAAGGACACAACGACCGCACGCGACCAAGGGCGTCAACAAGGTTCCGAGACGGGCAACGCGCCTTCGTACGGACAGCAAGGAAGTGGCGCGGCCGGTCAACGCACGCAACAGTCGGGCTGGCAGGCACCGGGCACGGGCCAGCAAGGGTCCCGCACCGGAATGCAGGCGCACCCCGCCGGGATGCCGACCGCGCCGTACTATGGCGCCCTCGGCGGCAGTCCGTTCTCGATGCTGCGCCGCATGCGCGAGGACATGGATCGCTTGTTCGACAGCTTCGGATCCTGGCGTAGCCTCATGCCGACCGAGTTCGCTCAATCAGGGCTGCTTGGCAGCGCGGGTGAAGGCGCGTGGGGGCTATGGACCCCACATGTCGACGTGCGCGAGCAGGATGGCAAGCTGATCATCGCCGCCGATCTGCCCGGTGTGAGGAAAGACGAGGTCAACGTCGAGATCACGCCCGAGGCGGTGACGATCCAGGGCGAACGTCGTCGGGAATCGACGAGCGACGAGCGCGGCTATTACCGAAGCGAGCGCAGCTACGGCAGCTTCTATCGCACGATCGCGCTACCGGAAGGCGCGGACGCAGAGACCGCGTCGGCCACGTTCCGTGATGGTGTGCTGCAGATCGAGTTGCAGCTGCCGCGGCAGCAGGCGAAAGCGCGCAAGCTCGAGATCAAGGAACACTAGACCCATCCGTCTGCTCAAGCGAACGGCCGATCCGCAGCATTGAAGTGCGGGTCGGTCCGTCGCTAACCGTAGCCCGGGGTGCGCGCCCATCGCGAACCTCGGGAACTCCGGCCGACCGATCGCTCTCCGTAGGAAACGCTCGCGCGTCGCGTCCGCCCGCATCCTACGTGGGATCGGCTGCGGCGGCGCATCGGGAACTTGCCATCTGCG
>VBCL01000209.1:5717-6114 GCA_005888865.1 Betaproteobacteria bacterium
TGACGGAGGTTCACACGATGAGAACCTTGCTCTGCTCGGTGTTCGCGGTGGCGGCGCTCGCAGGCTGCGCCGCAGTCCAAGAACCCTACGATTACGGCTATTCGCCGTCCTACGGCTATTCGCCCTACTACGGAGACGCGTACTACTACGACACGGCGCTCGGGTATTTCGCTTTCGACTACAACCGGTACGACTATAGCCCCGGGTATCGCGGCGGCGTCGTCGTCAACCGGCCGGCTGTTCAAGGCAGCGTTCAGCAACGTTTCGGCCGAACGAGCTCGCGCGATCGCACCATGGCAAGCGCGGCCCCGCGCAGCGGCAACAGCCACACGTTCTCACGCAGCGCACAGAGATCAGATCGGGAGGCTCGCGCTAACGTCAAACGCGAGCGCGGTCA
>VBCL01000210.1:0-7806 GCA_005888865.1 Betaproteobacteria bacterium
GTCAGGTTCTCCTCGATTTCCAGCGGCATTTGTGGCGCCCGCTCGTTCAGCGCGGGAATCAGGTCGGGAAGAAGATACGGCGCGACGGTGTAGATGACGCCGAGCCGGAACAGACCGACCAGCTGGTTGCGGCCCGCCTGGGCGATGTCGCGAATTCGCGTGGCTTCCTCGAGCACCTTGTGCGCCTGCTCGACGATGCGTTCGCCGACCGGAGTCACGGTGATCTCGGACTTGCCGCGCTCGAAGAGCTGCGTTCCCAGCTCCTCCTCGAGCTTCTGGATGGCGACCGACAGCGCCGGCTGGCTCACAAAGCAGCGCTGCGCGGCGCGCCCGAAGCTTTTCTCCTGCGCGATCGCGACGACGTAGCGCAGCTCGTTTAACGTCATCGACGCCAGGCCCACACAGGGCCGATCTGCGTCGTTCCAGTGCTCCGCGATCCTCGGCGCTTCTTCATGTCGTCCGGCATCCGCTCATGCGACGCGCTCGGTGAGAAACCGGGCAAAGGCCTCGCCGATTTCGGGATGCTTCACCCCGTAGTCGACCATCGCCTCGAGATAGCCGAGCTTGTTACCGCAGTCGTAGCGCCGCCCCTCGAACAGGTAGGCGAGCACTTTCTCGTCGCCGAGGAGGCGCGCGATCGCGTCGGTGAGCTGGATCTCGCCCCCTGCACCGGGCGGCATCGTGTGCAGATGATGGAAGATACGCGGTGTCAGGATGTAGCGTCCAACCACTCCCTGCGTGGATGGTGTCGTGCCCGGCTTGGGCTTCTCGACGATGCGCGTGATGCGGCCCAGCCGCTCGCCGAGCTTGTCGGTCTCGACGATCCCGTAGCTGCCGATCTCGTTCTGGTCGACGGGTATCACTCCGACGAGCGAATATTGCTCGCGGCTTGCGATCTCGGTCATCTGCTTCAGCACGGGAACCTTGGCATCGATCAGGTCGTCGGCGAGCAGCACGGCGAACGGCTCGTTGCCGATGACCGGCTGGGCACAAAGCACCGCGTGTCCCAAGCCCAGCGCCTCGGCCTGACGGATGTAAATGCAGTTGATGCCGCGTGGCAACACGCCATGCACGATGTCCAGGAGCTCGGTCTTCTTGCGCGCGGCGAGCTCGGTCTCGAGCTCGTACGCCTTGTCGAAATGATCCTCGATCGCCCGTTTGTTGCGACCGTTGATGAAGATCATGTCGGTGATTCCTGCTGCAGCCGCCTCCTCGACCGCAAACTGGATCAGCGGCTTGTCGACGATCGGCAGCATCTCCTTCGGGCTGGCCTTGGTCACCGGAAGGAAGCGGCTGCCAAGCCCTGCCACCGGAAAAACCGCCTTGCTGATCTTGCCAAATGCCATGGGTTACTCCGTCTTTAGATTCATCCGCCGCGGCGACGATTGATGGTTGCTTTGAGCTGTTGTTCGTCGAGCACCGGCACACCGAGCTCGCCGGCGCGCTCGAGCTTGCTGCCCGGATCGTCTCCGGCGACGAGGTAATTCGTCTTTTTCGATACGCTGCCGGCCACCTTGCCGCCGTGACTCTCGATCAACTCTTTCGCATCTTCGCGCGACAACGTCGGCAACGTACCCGTCAAGACAAAAGTCAGCCCGTGCAATTTGCCCGTCGCCGCGCGCTGCGGCGCACCTTCCGGCCACTGTACCCCTGCGGCGCGCAGCTGGGCAATGATTTCGCGATTGTGCGGCTCGCCGAAGAACTGACGAATGCTCTGGGCCAGTACCGGGCCCACGTCATGCACGTCGAGCAGCGCAGCTTCGTCCGCATCGAGCAGTGCGTCGAGACCGCCGAAGTGGCGGGCAAGATCCTTCGCCGTTGTCTCGCCGACGTGGCGGATACCGAGCGCGTAGATGAAGCGCGCCAGCGTGGTGCGGCGCGACTTGTCGATCGCGGCGACGACATTGGCCGCGGATTTCTCCGCCATGCGTTCGAGCTCGGCCAGCCCAGCCACCCCGAGCTTGTAGAGATCCGCCGCGGTGCGCACGACCTTGCCCTCGACCAGCTGGTCGACGAGCTTGTCGCCCATACCTTCGATGTCCATCGCGCGCCGGCTCGCGAAGTGCAGCAGCGCCTGCTTGACCTGCGCCGGACAGACCAGTCCTCCCGTGCAGCGGGCGATCGCCTCGTCGGGCAGCCGCACGATCGCCGAGCCGCATTCGGGGCATTTGCGCGGCAGGCTGAATTCACGCGCGCCCTTGGGCCGTTTCTCGACGACCACGCGCACCACTTCCGGGATCACGTCACCGGCACGCCGGACGATGACCGTGTCGCCGACGCGCACGTCCTTGCGCCGCACCTCGTCCTCGTTATGGAGCGTCGCGTTGGTCACGGTCACGCCGCCGACGAACACCGGTTTCAGGCGCGCCACGGGTGTGATCGCACCGGTGCGCCCGACCTGGACCTCGACGGCGAGAACCTCGGTGGGCATCTCTTCGGCGGGAAACTTGTGCGCGACCGCGAACCGCGGCGCCCGCGACACGAAACCCAGGCGTTCCTGCTGTGCGAGATCGTTGACCTTGTACACGACGCCGTCGATCTGGTAGGCCAGCCCGTCGCGCTTCTCGCCAATGCCCCGATAGTAGGCGAGCACCCCGTCGAGCCCGCGGACCACCGCACGCTCGCGCGCCACCGGCAGCCGCAGCTCGGCGAGGAAATCCATCACGGCGGCCTGCGTCGCGGGTGGCCGCCCGCGCGAGCCCCAATCGACCTGGCCGACACCATAGGCGACGAAGGTGAGCCCGCGCGCTGCCGTCATCTTCGGATCGAGCTGCCGTAAACCCCCGGCGGCGGCGTTGCGCGGATTGACGAAGAGCCGCTCGCCTTTCGCCGCCTGCGCCGCGTTGAGGCGTTCGAAGTCGCGCTTGTTCATCAGCACTTCGCCGCGGATCTCGAGCAGCGAGGGCAGCGTGCCGTCTGCCGGCAGCTTGAGCGGGATCGCCCGGATCGTCCTGAGGTTCGCCGTGACGTTCTCGCCGGTGAAGCCGTCGCCGCGCGTCGCGCCGAACGTGAAGGCGCCACGCTCGTAGGTCAGGCTCACCGCCAGCCCGTCGAACTTGGGCTCGACCTCATAGTCGACGGCGTCGACCCTCAGGATCTCGCGCACGCGCCGGTCGAATGCAGCCGCCTCGTCGGTGGTGAAAGCGTTGTTGAGCGAGAGCATCGGCAGCCGATGCGTGACCGGTGCGAACCCCGCCGCCGGCGCCGCGCCCACGCGCTGGGTGGGTGAATCCTGGGTTGCGAGCTCGGGATAGTCGCGCTCGAGAGCCTCGAGCTCGTGGAACAGCCCGTCGTACTCCTCGTCGCTGATGGCCGGTGCATCCTCCACGTAATAGTGATAATTGTGCTTGTCGATCGCGGCGCGAAGGTCCGCCGCCCGCTCGGCCGCCTTCCGAGGAACGCCGGCGCTCAAGGGTCTATCCCCACGCTTGCCCGTCTATCCGAAAAGCCGCAACGCGCGCGGGCCGCCCGGCTCGATGTTCGCTTCGTGCAACGCAGCCGCCGTTGCCTGGACCTGACCGCGGATCGCGGAGAGCGCCGCATCGTCGAGCGGCCGCCGGTTGTCGTCGACGAGCACCGCGTCGAGCGTCTTGGCCAGACGCTTGGCAATCAGCCGCATCTGGTCGAAAACGCGCACCGGCTCGACGACGCGCGGCACGTCGATCAGCAGCACGACACCGGGCGTGGTCATCGCGCGCAGCGACTCGATGGTGAAAGCCTCCTGCTTGTAGTTCTGCAGGCTGCACAGGACCGCGCCCGTCTCCTCCTGCAGGTACTCGAACTGGCCGCCGGCGTTCAAGCGAAACCCCGCGGCCTCGGCCACACCGCGCAGCCGCGTTCCGGCGATTTGTCCCAGCTCGCTCCGGAGAATCGTCAATCCAATCTGCACGTCGAGATCGGCGCAGAAACGGTCGATCTCTTCGGCGCGTGCAGTCTCCTCGGCTGCATCGGGCAGCGCGCATTCGGCGGAGAGCTCGGAGGCGACGTGGGCGGCGATGCCAAGGAAGTTTCCGATGTCGGCGCGGCTCGCCGCACCGGAGCGGTCGGCGAGGAGCAGGCACGCCGCGATCTGCTGCCAGGGGCCGGCCGCGGTGTCGAGCGCCTGCCAGGGCAAGTCCGCGCCGCGCCGGCCGAGCCAGCGCGCCGGCGTCCCCGCGGTGGCAGTCCGCGCGCGGGCGAGCGAGCTGCTGGGCACCGCCGCGCCGGGCGTAAGCAGCACTACGCATTCGATGTCCGGATCCGGAGACAGCGCGTCGCGTGCGCTGCGCGGGGCGGCCAGCGGCTGCGGCTGCAGCAGCGCCGGCTCTTCGCTGTCGAGCGCTTCGACGGGCTCTTCCGGCGCCTGCTCGATCGCCACGCTCTGTCCACGCCCCGCGTCGGAATCGTCGCCGCGCAGCGTGGGCTCCGCGCGGTCCTCCCCTGCGCTCGCGGGCGCCGTGAACGCCGCCTCGACGCGACGTCGTGCGCGGCGCTCCTGACGCAGGTTGTACAACAGCACGCCGATGACGAGCACCACGCCGGCGACGAGCAGGCCCAGGAACAGCGAATTCATCACGACGCTGCGGCGATCTGCCTCGGTTGAGCCTCTGCCAGCTCGAGCGCTTCGGCGATGTCGACGGCGACGACCCGCGACACGCCCGGGTCGGGCATCGTGATGCCGATGAGCTGCGCCGCCATCTCCATCGTGATCTTGTTGTGGCTGATGAATACGAACTGGGTCACATCCGCCATCCTGCGCACCATCGCGCAGAACCGTTCGGTGTTCGGATCGTCGAGCGGCGCGTCGACCTCGTCGAGCAGACAGAACGGCGCTGGATTGAGCTGGAACAGCGCGAAAACCAGCGAGATCGCGGTCAGCGCCTTCTCGCCGCCCGACAGCAGGTGGATCGACGTGTTGCGCTTGCCCGGCGGCTGCGCGATCACCTGCACGCCCGAGTCGAGGATCTCCTCCCCGGTGAGGACGAGCCTCGCCTGACCGCCTCCGAAGAGCATCGGAAAGAGCTTGCCGAAGTTGGCGTTGACGCTCTCGAAGGTCTGCTGCAGGAGGTCGCGTGACTCGCGATCGATCTGGCGGATCGCCGCCTCCAATGTGGCCATCGCTTCGGTGAGATCCTGGGCCTGGGAATCCAGGTATTGCTTGCGCTCGGTCGACTGTTTGAGCTCGTCGAGCGCGGCCAGGTTCACCGCGCCGAGATCGGCGATCGCCTGCGTCAGCCTCTCGATTTCGCCCGGCAGCGTGCTCGCCCGTCCCCAGGCCTTGAGCGCGGCCGGCAGTGCGGCAAGGTCGGCGTGTGCCTCCGTGAGCTGTTCGCTGAACTGCTGCTCGGAGAGCAGCGCCGCCTGCTCCTTCAGGCGCGCTTCCTCGATCCTTGCGCGCGCGGGCTCGACCTTCTGCTCGACGGTGAGCCGCGCTTCCTCGGCACCCCGAAGCTCGGCCGCGACCGCTTCCTGCGCGTCACGCGCGGCGGCGAGCGCGGCTTCCGCGGCGGAGCGCGCCGAAAGTTGCGCCTGGAGCGATTCCTCGACCGGCGTCCAGTCGATCTCTTCCCGCTGCGCCGACAATTGTCCGACCAGCGCCTGCTGCTGTGCGATCTGCGTCTCGAGGGTCTCGCGCCGGCGCGCGTATTCGTCCAGCCGCTCCCGGCACGAGCGCTCGGCGAAGCCCGCCTCCTGCGCGGTGCGCTCGGCCGTGCGAACACGGTCGCGCGCGCGAACCAGCGCCGCGTCCGCTTCCTCGCCAGCCCTCGCCGTGGCGTCGCGGCTGCGCGCTTCGGTCGCGTGCCGCGAGCGTTCCATTGCGATCGCCGCGTCGATACCCGCCCGCGCCTCGCGCTCCGCGGCTTCCTCGGCGGCCAGCGCGGCGAGCTCGTCGGCGATGGCTGCCCGGCGCTTTTCGGCGGCCTCGGCGGTCTGCTTCAAGCCCATCAGCTCGAGATCGAGATCGTGGCAGCGCCGCTGTTGCGAGGCCAGCGCCAGGCTTTCGCCGTGATACGCCTCCTGCTGGGCGTTGAGCTCCGCTTCGACCCGATCGCGTTCCGCGGCCGCGGTGTCGGTTGCCTCGCGCGCGAGCGCGATCGAGGTCTCGAGCTCCGAGAGCTCGCGCTGCCTTGCGAGCACGCCGTGGAGCTCACTGTCCGGCGCGAAAAAACTAATCCCCTGGGCGGTGACAACGTGACCCTCGGGGGTAACGAACGCGTCGCCCGTGCGAAGCGCACCGCGATCGGCGAGCGCACGATCGAGATCGGCGCGGCAACGCACCCCGGCAAGCCAGTCGCCGAGCACGCGCGTGAGCCCCGGACGCACAAGCTTGACCTTGGCCAGCAGTGAATCGCCGCCTTCGCCTTCGCGGCCGCCCGCCGTCGCCGGATCCGCGGTGTACGCGGCGATCCGGCCGGGCAAGGTTCCGCCATCGGCCCAGGCAAGCGCAGCATCGAGCTTGTCGACCTCGAGCGCGTTGAGCCGCTCGCGAAGCACCGCCTCCAGCGCGTCTTCCCAACCGCGTTCGATGTCCAGTTGCTGCCACAGCCGCCGTGCGCCTTCGAGGTGCCGGGCCGCGAGCCATTCGTCGGCGTCCTTGCCGCGCCCGATCTTCGCCTGCAGCGCGGCGAGCGCGGCGGAGCGTGCCTCGCGGTCCGCGAGCGTCCGGCTCGCCTGCTCCCATGCGTCGCTGGCGGAGCGCTGGCTCTCCTGCAACGCCTGAACGGCGTCGCGCAGGCCACCGAGCGCGGCCTCGCGACCGGCGAGATCGGCGGCTTCCTGCTCGAGCTGCTCGGCGACGAGCGCAATCTGCTCGGCAAGCGGCGCGCCCAACGACGCGACTTCCGCATCCAGTCGCTCGCGCCGCTGCGCCAGCGCCGCGAGCGTCTTGCCCGCATTCTCGCGGCGCGTCTCGGCCACCCTTATCGCCTGCTCGATGTCGGTCAGCCGCTGCTGAACCTCGGCGAGTGCGCCGACCGCGGCTGCGACGCCGGCTTCGGCCTGCGGCAAGGCGGCCAGGGCGGCACGCTCTTCCTCGGCTGCGCTCTCGCGTGCGTTGGACGATCGCCGCTTCCAGCTCGCGCTCGCCTTCACGCGACTCGGCATCGAGCGCCGCGATCTGTCCGGTGAGCCCCGACAACAGCTCGCCGACCTGCGCGACTTGCTGCGACAGGCGGCCTTCGCTCTCGCGCGCGAATTGCAGCTGCTGCTCGAGACGTGTGACTTCCGCGTTCGCGGCGTAGAAAGCGCCTTGCTTCTCATGCAAGTCGTCGCCCGCGCGGTATTGCGCGGCGCGCAGCGTCTCGACGTGATTCTCGGCCGCGCGAAGCTCCGCCTGCACGGCTTCGAAGGCGCCGGTGAGGTTGGCGATCTCGGTGCCGTGCTTCTCGCGCAGACGCACCGCATCCAGCTGCTTGGCGAACCAGAGCATGTGCTGCCCCTGCTTCAGGCGCGTTTCGAAGTCGCGGTACTGCGCGGCGATTTGCGCCTGCGCCTCGAGCTTGGCGAGCTGCGATACCAGCTCGTTACGGATGTCCTCGACCCGCGACAGGTTGACGCGGGTATCGGCAAGCCGGGCCTCGGTCTCCTTGCGCCGTTCCTTGTACTTCGAGACCCCCGCCGCCTCTTCGAGGAAGATGCGCAGCTCCTCTGGCTTCGCCTCGACCACGCGGCTGATCATGCCTTGCTCGATGATGGCGTAGGCGCGCGGGCCGAGGCCCGTGCCGAGGAACAGGTCGTGGATATCGCGACGACGGACCGGAATGTTGTTGATGTAATACGTCGAGTCGCCGTCGCGGCTCAGCACGCGCTTGATCGAGAGCTCGGTGT
>VBCL01000210.1:7888-8364 GCA_005888865.1 Betaproteobacteria bacterium
GCCGCGCAGCGCGGACGCCTTGGACTCGCCGAGCACCCAGCGCACGGCGTCGATGACGTTCGACTTGCCGCAGCCATTCGGGCCGACGATGCCGACGAGCTGTCCCGGAGTCGCGATGGTCACCGGGTCGACGAACGACTTGAACCCGGCGAGCTTGATTTCAGTGAGGCGCAATTCGGATTCTTCTGGCAACGGCTGTTCTACGGGCGGCGTTGCTTGGAGTCAACGCCCGGGCGCGGCAGACAAGGCGCCGCTACAAGACAAACGCCAGGCAAACGCTGCTGCTCAGGGTGCGATTATAGCCGATTCGTCTGGCGCATCCGGGTCCAGCGACCCGTCCGGCAAACCGATTCGCAGGGCTCAGGCGCCAACCGGCGTCATCGGCGCCAAGCGCCCTTCCTCGACGGCGTGGCAGGCGGCCTCGCCGACCGCACCGGCCGCAGTCCGAATCGGCTTGAGCAACGGCACCTCACGTC
>VBCL01000210.1:8427-13968 GCA_005888865.1 Betaproteobacteria bacterium
CCTCTCCTGCGACCGCCGTGCGGGGCTTGCCGGTGAGTGCCAGGTCGGGCACCGCTTCGAGCAGCATGCGCGTGTACGGATGCTGGGGGCGCGCAAACAGGACCTTGGTCGGCGCCAGCTCGGCGATACGCCCGAGGTACATGACGCCGACCCGATCGGCGATGTGGTGCACGACTGCGAGGTTGTGCGAGATGAAAAGCAGCGTGAGCCCAAGCTCGCGCTGGAGGCGGCGCATCAGGTTCAGGACCTGCGCCTGAACCGAGACGTCGAGCGCGGAGGTCGGTTCGTCGCAGATCAGAAACGCCGGACTGCCGGCCAGCGCCCGTGCGATCGAAATCCGCTGCCGCTGCCCGCCCGAGAACTGGTGCGGAAACTTCTTGCCGTCGGCGCGCGCGAGACCGACCTGCTCCAACAGGGTCGCGACCCGTTTATCGAGCGCGGCTTTCGGCGGACGCTCGCGGCCTCGCCCGGCCACCAGCGGCTCGGCGACGATATCGGCGACGCGCCAACGGGGATTCAGGCTCGCGTAGGGATCCTGGAAGATCATCTGCATGTCGCGGCGCGCCGCCGGGTCCGCGCCGTCGACGTCGATCCGCTTGCCGGCGTAACGGATTTCGCCGCGCGTTGGCCGATAGAGGCCCACGATGAGTCGCGCGACCGTGGATTTACCGCAGCCCGATTCGCCGACGAGCCCGAGCGTCTCGCCCTTGGCGATCGCCAAGCTGACGCCGTCGACCGCTTTCAACAGCGCGCGCGGCTTGCGCTCGAGCAGCCGGTTGAGCCACGGCGGCGAAACGTCGAAATAACGGGCGACGTCGATCAGCTCGACCAGAGATGTGTCCGGCGGGTCGACAGTAGGGTGCGTCATGAAGCCACCTCCTTGTGCGCCCAGCGAGACATCGTCTCGTCGCGTGTCGGTGGCAAGTCGCGATTCGCCTCGCGCGATCCCCACGCTCCGCGCGGGGCCCCTCGCCACGGGCTCACGCGCTTACCAGCCAGCACGCCGCGCGGGTCGCACCCGCCGCCATCAGCTCGGGGCGTTCGCGACGGCAGCGATCGAACACCTCGGGGCAGCGCGGATGGAACGGGCAGCCGGTCGGAATCGCGGTCAGCCGCGGCATCGTGCCGTCGATCTGCGCCAGTTGCTCGCGTTCGGCGACGATCGACGGGATCGACCCCATGAGCCCCTTCGTGTAGGGATGTTGCGGGCGGTGGATCACATCGGCGACCGGTCCGATCTCCGCGATCCGGCCGGCGTACATCACGGCGACGCGATCCGCGGTCTCGGCGATCACGCCCATGTCGTGCGTGATGAGCATCACCGCCGTGCCGTGGTCGCGGCAGAGCCGCTTCAGGAGCGCGATGATCTGCGCCTGGATCGATACGTCCAGTGCCGTGGTCGGTTCATCGGCGATAATGAGTTTGGGATTCGCCGCGAGCGCCAGCGCGATCACGACGCGCTGCCGCATGCCGCCGGAGAACTGGTGCGGATAATGATCGAACCGGCGCGCGGCCGCGGGGATGCCGACCTCGGCCAGGAGATCACGCGCGCGCTTGTGCGCCGGCGCGGGTGCCAGGTCGAGATGCGTCATGATCGTTTCGACCAGCTGGCGGCCGATCGTATACAGCGGGTTGAGCGAAGTCAGCGGATCCTGGAATATCGCGCCGATTTCGCGTCCACGGATGCGGCGCATGGCTTCGGGCGGGAGTTTGTCTATGCGCCGACCGTTGAGCCAGATTTCACCGGCGCCGATTCTTCCCGGTGGGTCGATGAGCCCGATGACTGCCGCGCCGGTGAGCGATTTGCCGGCGCCCGATTCCCCGACCACACCCAGAACTTCGCCGGCCGCGACGGAGAATGAGACACGGTCGACTGCAACCAGTGTTCCCTGGCGCGTCGGAAATTCGACGCGCAGATCCTTGACCGCGAGCAGCGCTTCGGCGGTCACGGCGGACCGGCTCGCGCCGCGCCGCGACCGCTCCCCTCCGCCCCCGGTCGCGTCGTCACTGCAGTCTCGGGTTGAGCGCGTCGCGCAGCCAGTCGCCAAGCAGATTGATCGCCAGCACCAGGATCACCAGCGCCGCGCCCGGGAAAATGGTGATCCACCATTCCCCTGAGAACAGGAAGTCGTTGCCGATCCGGATCAGCGTGCCCAGCGACGGCCGCGTCGGAGGCACACCGACCCCGAGGAACGACAAGGTCGCCTCGAGGACGATGGCGGTGGCAATGTTGATCGTGGCCAGGACCAGCACCGGTCCGAGCACGTTCGGCAGCAGGTGCCGGAACACGATGGCGACCGGGCGCACGCCGATGACGCGCGCGGCCTGCACGTATTCCTTGTTTTTCTCGACCAGTGTGGAGCCGCGTACCGTGCGCGCGTACTGCGGCCAGTTCGAAACACCGATCGCGACGATGAGCACGATGAGCGCGACATCGCTGTGCGCGTTGCGCGGCAGCACCGCCCGCGCCACACCGTCGATGAGAAGCGGCATGATGAACGCGTCGAGCCTGCCGCCCGAATACCCGGACACCAGCCCGAGGCTGACGCCCATCGCAACCGCCAGCGCGACCGCCGCGACACCGACCAGGAGCGAGATGCGCGTGCCGAACATGATCGCCGAAAGCACGTCCCGTCCCTGATCGTCGGTGCCGAGCAGATAGTCGGGATTCGCACCCGCCATGCCCCGCGGCGGCGTCAGCGCATCGGTCAGGTTGAGCGTGGCGAGATCGAACGGGTTGTGAGGCGCGATCCAGGGCGCGAACAGCGCGGCGGCGAGGCACAGCGCGAGCGTCACCGCGGAGACCACCGCGACCGGCGAATGCCGGAAGCTCCAGGCGAGGTCGGCGTCCCACCAGCGGGCGAGGCGCGATGGCGCGGCGAGGGTGGTCATGGTGCTCGCGCGAGATTGTGCAGACTTGTCATCCCGGCGAAGGCCGGGATCCAAGGTGGCCACGCGAAGGCGCCAACCACACCAACTTGGGCCCCGGCCGCAGCCTGCCCCGGAATGCTTAAGTCCGGGGCCCGGGCGACGAAGTTATTGATCACGGCGCGCTCTTGACTACAACCCATTTGAGCTGGTTGATGTTGTCCGCGAGTTGCACCAGGTCGACGCTCTTCTTCATTCCCCAGGCCAGCGCCTGCTGGTGCAGTGGGATATGCCCGACATCATCCGCATGGATCTTGAACACTTCGTGGATCATCGCATCGCGCTTCTTCTGGTCCAACTCGCTCGCGATCTGCGGACCTAGTTCGTCGATGCGCTTGTTCGAGTAGCTGCCGAGGTTGAACTGGCCGCGACCGGAAGGACCAGGCGACATGAGAAGAGCGAAGATGGGGTTGTGCGCATCGTACGAAGCCGGCGTCCACCCGAGCAGATAGAACGACGTGTCGCGCGAGAGGATCTTCGGGAAGTAGGTCACCTTGGTCTCGGCGTTGAGATTCATCTTGATGCCGATCTTCGCCAGCATCGCCGCAACGGCCTGGCAGATCTGCGCGTCGTTGACGTAACGGTCGTTGGGACAGTTCATGCCGATGATAAAGCCATTCGGATACCCCGCGTCGGCCAGAAGCTTCTTCGCCGCCGTCGGATCGTACGGCAGCCGCGTGTTCTGCTCCTTGGAGAAGCCATTGATGCCCGGTGCGATCATGAGCTGGGTCGGCGTCGCTGCGCCGCGCATGACCGTCTTGGCGATCGCGTTCTCGTCGATCGCCTGATAGAACGCCTGCCGGACGCGCTTGTCCTTGAAAGGATTCTTGCCCTTGACGTTCGAGTAGAGGAGCTCGTCTCGCGACTGATCCATGCCGAGGAAGATCGTGCGCAGCTCCGGACCCTGCAGCAGCTTGAGCGACGGGTTCGCGGAGATCCTCTCGATGTCCTGCAGCGGCACAGGCTCCATCATGTCGATGTCGCCGGAGATGAGCGCGGCTACGCGTGTCGCGGCGTTTCCGATCGGCGTAAATACAGCTTCGGTGACGTTGCTCTCGATCTTGGTCCAATAATTGGGATTGACTACGAAGACGGTGCGCACGCCGGGCTCGCGCGACTTGAGCATGAACGGCCCGGTCCCATTGGCCTTGAGCGTGGCCGCGTTCTCCTTGCCCTTGCGTACGTCGACCGGCTCCTTAGCGTTGTTCTTCTCGCACCACGACTTGCTCATCATGTACCAGAAGCCGATCGTATCGGGCAGGATCGGGAACGGCTCGCTGGTCACGATGTCGACGTTGAGATCGTCGATCTTCTTGATCTCCTTGAACGGGCCGACGTAGGTCTTCATGTCGGAGCTTTCGGCCTTGGCGCGCTCGAAGCTGAAGATGACGTCGTCGGCCGTGAACGGCGTCCCGTCGTGGAACTTGACGTCCTTACGGAGCGTGAATCGCCAGACGGTCGGCGCGGTCTGCTTCCACGAGGTCGCCAGGATCGGGATCAGCTCGAGCTTCTTGCCGCGACCGACCAGTGGCTCGTAAACGTTGCCCATGATGGAGAGCTGCAGCGACTCGTTGAGCGCTTGCGGGTCCATCGACAGGGCGTCGCCCTGATCGGCGAAGCGAAAGGTTGCGGCCAGCGCCGCGGCGGCGCCGAACCCGCCTGCGATGATCGCCGCGGCGAGCAGAGCTTTCATCATCTTCATCGATGTTCTCCTATGGTGATGCATTGCCTGCCTCAAGTATGAACCGACGTCGCCGCGAGAGCCGCAACGGCTTCGAGACAGGCCTCCTTCGCCTGCTCGTAGACGATCGTCTTCCAGTCGTCGGCGTCGATGTAGAAGGTGTCGCGCAGCGCGCGCTTTATCTCTTCGCGTTGCCTGGCCGGGGCCTCGGGATGATTGTGGAGCCAGTGCTCGGCGCGCAGCGTCTGCAACGTATGCTCGAGCGAATAGGTCCCGTATTCCAGCGCCATGCCGGTCATCTCGGTGCGCGGGCATTCGTCGTAAGCGGCGGCGGAGATCACGCCGGTCACGTGCGCGGAGGTCGACGAGCCGTCGAAAAACGACGTGACGTCGTCACCCCACCACGCCTTGGCGCGTGCAACGTCAGCCGGATGGTCGCGGCCCGAGTAGATCTTCTCGCCGTGGCCGCGGGGCCCGAGTCCGGTATGGAAATCGATCCAGCCCAGGCGCTGCCGGGACGAGGCTTCCGCGCGCAGCACCGCGCGCAGGCAGGCGTTGCTCCATGACGGGCGGCTGCCGCCGTAGAACATGCCGTCCGGAAATGCGTACTGCCCGCCGCTTACCGCCGCCTGGAACGCCTTCTCGCCATGCGTCTTGATCCACGCCCCGAGCTTCGCTTCGGACGCCGGCGGTGGAGGCCAGGCCGCGGGCAGCAGCAGCGGGTGAATCTCGCCGTAGGCGGGACTCGTCGCCGGCGGCGCGGAGAAATCGACGAAGTTGCGATTGAGATCGGCGTTGTACTCGTTGGTGCGTCGCAGATGCGAAAAGCCGTAGGGATTGAGCGCGTGCAGCATCAGCACACCGACGCCGGAGC
This sequence comes from Betaproteobacteria bacterium, assembly GCA_005888865.1. GTDB lineage: Bacteria > Pseudomonadota > Gammaproteobacteria > Burkholderiales > Casimicrobiaceae > PALSA-1003. The sequence goes on from VBCL01000210.1 coordinate 13,911, forward strand.
GCTCGACGGCGGCGAGGAAGGCGTCGTCGTGCAGGAGCGCGACCTGGCAGCCCGATCC
>VBCL01000143.1 GCA_005888865.1 Betaproteobacteria bacterium
CACGTTCGAGGTTGCGCCGTGAGGTCGCGCGCCCTCGTCGTCCCAGGATGACCACGCTCGCCGCTGCACGGGCGTTTCATTTCGCTTCGGCGATGCTGCTGTTCGGCGGGTTGGTATTCGTGCTCGTCGTAGCGAGGCCTGCGTGGCGCGTCGCCGGCGGCGCATCTTCCGCGAACCCATACACGCTCTACCGGAGGCTCTTGCTGATCGCGATCTGGAGCCTCGCCGTGAGCATCGTCTCGGGAGCGATCTGGCTCGGCACGGAGGCTGCCAGCATGAGCGGGTTGCCGTTCGCGCAGGCGATCGGTCGCGAAACGCTCGGAGTCGTATTGCGCGAGACGGCGTTCGGGGGCCTCTGGCTCCTGCGCTTGGTACTCGCCGTGACATTGGGCGCGCTTCTCGCGATCTGCCGATCGGCCGGCGACGTGCGGAGCTCGCGCCTCGGCATGAGCGCTCTGCTCTTCGCGGCGGCGTATCTTGCGACGCTCGCCTGGGCGGGGCACGCGGCGGCGGGACAGGGTCGCGATCGCTTCATCCAGCTCGCTTCCGACGCGGTGCACCTGCTTGCCGCCGGCGCCTGGCTTGGTGCCCTGCCAGGACTTGCAATGCTGCTCGGTGACGCACGGCCGCGTGAGGTCGCCGTTGGGGCCACGCGGCGCTTCTCGATGCTCGGGTTGGCGAGCGTCGGCGCACTCGCGCTGACTGGTTTCGTGAATACCTGGTATCTGGTCGGTACGGTACCCGCGCTCCTCGGCACCGACTACGGCCGGTTGTTGCTCGCGAAGATCGCCTTGTTCGCGGTAATGGTCGTCCTCGCCGCGGTCAATCGCTTCGATCTCACGCCGCGGCTGGCCGCCGAAGACGATCGCGCGTTGCGCTCGCTTCGACGTAACGCCGTGCTGGAAATCGCGGCGGGCATTGCGGTCGTGACGATCGTCGGTGCGCTCGGCATCGCGGTTCCAGGCGCCCACGGCACTCCGGCCTGGCCCTTCGATCACACCCTGAGCTGGGAGCCTGCAGAGGAATCGGCACCGATTCGCATGGCGGTCGTTGCGGCTGCCGCGCTCGCCTGCGCGGGTGCGGCCGTCGCGCTGCGCGGCATCTTTCGTCGCCGAGCGCCGTTATGGGTTGGGGGGCTCGTCGTCGCTGCCGCCGCCTCCGCACTCCCCGGGTGGCTTCTCGCAGTCCCCGCATATCCCACCACCTACGTTGCATCGCCGGTGCCCTACAGCGTCGACGCGATCGTGCGCGGCGGGTCGTTGTACCGCGAGCGCTGCGGCACATGCCACGGCGCGGACGGCCATGGCGACGGCCCCGCTGCGGCTGCGCTACCGATCAAGCCTACGGACCTTGCGGAGCACGCCGCGCATCACCGTGCCGGAGATCTCTTCTGGTGGATCGCACACGGCATTCCGGCGACGCCCATGCCGGCGTTTGGCAGAGAGCTCAGCGATGGAGACATTTGGGCTACCGTCGCGTTTCTGCGCGCGCAGTCCGATGCCGAGTCGATGAGCGCGGCCGCGCCTGGTGCCGAACCTGCGCGGCCCATCGTCGCGCCCGACTTCACGTTCGAACTTAAGGACCACGCCCAGCAGTCGCTGCGGCAGTCGGGCGGGACCGCCGCCACGCTGCTCGTCCTCTACGCGCTGCCGGAGTCGTTCCCGCGCCTGTCAGCTCTGGCAGGCGACGAGCCTGCCTTTGCCGCTGCCGGAGCCCGCCTCATCACCGTCCCTCGCGACAAGTCCGTCGAACGCATCGACGAGCGCGCACCGATCATGGCGATCGCCGGGCCGAGCGTCGGCGCGACTTACGCGATCTATGCGCGCCGCGCAGGCGAAGCGGGCGTCGGACTCGCGCATGCCGAGTTCCTGATCGACAGCCGGGGCTACATCCGTGCGCGTTGGATCGGCGTCCCGTCATCCGCGATGAACCGGACTTCCGATCTGCTTTCGCGGATCAGTGCACTCGCAAGCGAACCGCCAAGGACAGCTCCGGCTGGAGGCCATGCGCATTGACCGCACTTGCCTGCGCTGCTCTCCCGCCGCTTACTTCCGCTCCGCGGGAGTCGCACCCAACGCTTCGACCTGCACCGGGACGGTGACCGTCCCGCCCCGCTCGAAGGTGAGCATCATCGGGAACTTCTCGCCCGCCTTGAGAGGGTGCTTCAAGTCGAGCAGCATGAGGTGATAGCCGCCGGGCTGCAGCTCGATCCTGGCGCCCGGCCGGAGCTCGAGCGAAGGCACTGCACGCATTTTCATCATCCCGCCTTCGACGGCCATCTGATGGAGCGCCACCCCGGACGCGACCGGAGTCGACGCGCGCAACAGCCGATCGGTCTCTTTGCCTGCGTTGCTGATCGTGAAGAAAACGATGGCGGTCGTCGCGCCCGGCACCGTCGCGCGCGCGATCGGCCGGTCGATCAGGAAAGGATCCATCCGATATTCCTGCGCGAGGCCGACGATCGGGAGCGCCGCGAACGCGGTAGTGCACCAAACGGACCGGATCCAACCTGTAGCCGATGTCATCATGTGCTCGAGCGAGCACTCTCTCGCTCCGGCGCGCGAGTATACCGCGCTGCGGCGCCGTTCGCGATTTGTGGCACTGATGCGCGAGCGAGGCACTGCCGGGCGCGCGTCGGTCGTCGTCCGGGGACCCACGAGGTTGACACCGGGCCCTGAGCCGCGGTTGAATGTGGTCCGGCCACTTGACCAAATGGGATGGCCGGCCGCCCTGCGACGTCGCGACGCCGTCGGACGCGATACCGATACCGAACCTCTTGAAGGAGCCGATGCATCCATTCCTGCGTGCAGTCGCACGCGCCGCGACGCTGGGCGGGCTGGCGCTGACCTTGTCGTTCGCCGTTGCTGCACAGCAGCCGATCACGCTTCACGGCGCGGTGCAGTTCGACGACACCCACCCGTTCAACAAATCGCTGCTCAAGTTCGAGGAGCTGGTCAAGAAGTATTACGGCAAGCCCGTCAATTTCGTCCTCCACCGGAACAGCGAGCTTGGACTGGAGAAGGATTATTTCGCCTACATGAGCCAGGGCATCTCGGTCGACTACGGGGTCGTTTCGCCGGCGCACATGTCGACCTTCGCCAAGGCTGCGCCGATCCTCGACATGCCGTTCCTGTTTCGCGATCTCGATCACTGGAACAAGGTGCTGGACTCCGACGCGTTCAAGCCGATTCTCGACGACGTGTCGAAGAAGGCCGACGTGATAATCATCGGCTATGACGGCGGCGGGACGCGCAACATCATCGCCAACAAGCCGATCCGCAATATGGCGGAGCTGCGCGGCTTCACGATGCGCGTGATGGGGGCGCCGATCCAGACACAGATGTTCCAGGCGATCGGCGCCAAGCCATCGGTGATCGCCTACAACGAGGTTTACAACGCGATCCAGACGGGCGTCATCGGGGGTGCCGAAAACGAGGCGGCGGGCCTGGACGCGATGAAGTTCTACGAAGTCGGCCCGAACATCTCGTTGACCCAGCACGCGATCACGGTGCGGCCGATCTGCTTCTCGGGCAAGACTTACCGCAAGCTGCCGCCCGATCTGCAGGCGGCGATCCTCAAGGCGGGCAAGGAAGCCGGCAAGTACGGCCGCGATCTCGAATCGGGGGGCGACTCGGCCTTACTCGCCAAGCTGGAGAAGGAAGGCAAGCTCAAGACGTGGCCGTTCACCGACCGCGCGAAGCTTCTCGAGTTGGCTGAGCCGGTGAAGCAGGCGTATGCCAAGGAAATCGACGCGACCGACATCCTGAACAAGGTCAACGCGATAAAGTGACGCGGATGTCCAAGAGCCAGGGGCGAAGCCCCGCAGCGATTGGAAACAGCCGCGTCATCCCCGCGAAAGCGGGGATCCAGTGGCTTTGCGACGTCATCCCCGCGAAAGCGGGGATCCAGTGGCTTTGCGACGTCATCCCCGCGAAAGCGGGGATCCAGTGGCTTGACGAGGTCAATAACGACACTGGGTTCCCGCTTGCGCGGGAACGACCACACGTATAGCCATGCGCACCCTGAACGCTCTGCTCTACCGCGGCCTGCAGAA
>VBCL01000144.1 GCA_005888865.1 Betaproteobacteria bacterium
ACCGGGGTCAACCCGGCCATCGACATGCAGCGCTATCTCATCGTCGCGAGCGAAGCCGCCACGGCCCGGGAGGCGCATCGGCTCTCGGAACAGCAATTCATCGAGATGAGCCGCATGCCCGGCGTCGTCATCCTCGACGCCCGCAGCCGGCAGAAATACGACGAGCTGCACGTCAAGGGAGCAATCAACCTGAGCTTCCCGGATATCGCGATCGACAGCCTCGAACGGATCCTCCCGGACAAGCGGGTACCGATCCTCATCTATTGCAACAACAACTTCCTGAATGCCCCGAGCGCATTTCCTGCCAAGCTGGCGAGCGCATCGCTCAACCTCTCGACCTACATCGCGCTCTACGATTACGGCTACAGGAACGTCTACGAGCTCGGACCGCTGATCGATATCAATACCTCACGGCTCGAATTCGAGCCTCCCCTGCCGCAGTCCTCGAGCAGTGGATCGGAGCCGGCGCGGATGCACTAGCCTGCCAGTCAGGGGGCAGCGCATGACTAAACCGGCTCTGTCGCCTAAACTGATTGCATGTACGTTGCCAATGCCAAGCGCCTGACGCTCGCCGGGGCGAGAAAGATCGCTGCGACGGCGATCGGCATGGCCGACGGCGCAGGCGTTGCGATCAGTGTCGCCATCGCCGACGCAGGCGGGAATCTCCTTCTGTTCGAGCGCATGGACGGCGGGCGATTCCATACAGTGCACTCCGCGACGACCAAGGCGACCTGCGCGGCGTCCAGCAAGCGGCCCACGGCGGCACGCGGCGCACAAGGGCAGCCTCTCGACGTGACGCACGCCATCGGGCTCGCGCTCGCGGCCGGTCAGGAGCGCTGGACCGCGATGGAGGGTGGCTGCCCTGTCATCGTCGACGGCGAATGCATCGGCGGCGTCGGCGTGAGCGGTGGCAGCTTCGAGTTCGACGAGGGTGTGGCGCAAGCGGCAGCCGCGTCGATCGGCGGAAGCTAGCAGGCTAGCTATGGCACTCGTGCCGGTGACCGTTGCCTGCATCGGGATGGGGTGGTGGTCCGATGTGCTGGCGGACGCGATCGTCCGATCGGGGAAACTCTCCATCGCGTCGTGCTACACCCGCTCCGAACCTAAGCGAAAGGCGTTCGCGGCCAAGTACGGCTGCACTGCGGCGCCAAGCTACCAGGCGGTCCTCGAAGATGGGCGCATCGACGCGATCATCAACACCACGCCGAACAACGTTCATCTGGAGACGACGCGCCTGGCGGCCGCCGCGGGCAAGCATGTCTTCCTCGACAAGCCAATCGCCAACTCGGTGGCCGACGGGCTCGCGATCACCGCAGCCTGCCGCAGCGCCGGCGTCGTGCTCGCCATCGGTTACCAGAGGCGGCGTGAAAGCCAGTTCCGCTGGATCCGGCGCAGAATCGACGAAGGGGCGTTCGGCCGGCTGGTGAACGCCGAGGCCAACATCAGCCGCGACCGTCTCGGCAAGATCGATCTCGCCTCGTGGCGATACAGCGCCGAAGGGATGCCCGGTGGCGTGATGCTGCAGATCGGGATCCACTATGTCGACGTGCTTGCGTATCTGATTGGGCCGGTGCGCACGGTCAGTGCGCAGTTCGCGCAGCTCGTGCTCCCTGGAGACAACCCCGATGTCGCGAGCATGATCCTCGAGCACGACGGCGGAGCATTGTCGACGGTCAATGCCAGCTATGCCTCCGCCTCCGAACACTACGTCATGAACGTTTACGGCAAGGAGGCCAGCGCCTACTACGATCTGCAGCAGGGCCTGCGCTTCCTCAAACGGGGGAGCGATCGCGCAGACGCGGTCGCGGTGACAAACAACGACACCTGCGTTGAAGAGCTGGAGGAGTTCGCCGCGGCGGTCCGTGGCGAGGCGTCGCCGGAGATGGGCGGAGTCGGCGCGACCGAATCGCTCGCTGTCATCCGGGCCGGCATCCGATCCGCGCGTGAGGGACGGCGCGTGGAGGTTGCGGAGATGCTTGCCGAAAGAACGTAAGAGATCGCATGCCGGAGAATCGCGGCGTGAGCGCTTTGGCGAGCCTGTGGTGCGGCGGCGCGCTCCTGGTCCTCGCTTCCGTGGGCGCTGCGCAGGAGGCGCAGTATCCGCGCAAGGGCAACATCGAAATCACCGTGCTCTTTCCCGCCGGATCGTCGGCGGATGTCACGGCGCGGCTGCTCGCCGAAGGCATCGCCAAGCACCTCAGCGCCGACGTGATCGTCGTCAACCGGCCCGGGGCCGGTGGAGCGATTGGCTACAAGTACGTCGCCAATCAGAAACCCGATGGATATTCGCTCGTCTGGAACTCGAACTCGATCTCGACCACGTACCACTCCGGACAACTGCCGTTCGACTATCGCGCCTTCGAGCCGGTTGCGCGGGTATTGGTCGAATCGCCGCTGCTCGCGGTACGAAGCGATGCGAAATGGAAAACGCTCGCCGAGTTCGTGGCCGATGCAAAATCGCGGCCGGGCGCGATCACGGTGGCAAACTCCGGCGTCGGCAGTCATACGCACATCGTCTCGACGGCGCTTTTCAATGCCGCGGGCGTGCAGATCGTCGAAGTGCCGTACGGCGCAGCACAGGTCGTGCCGAGTCTGCTCGGCGGCCATGTCGACGCGATGGTGCAACTTCCCGCCGCGCTTTCGGCGCACCTGAAGTCGGGAAGCATCCGCGTGCTTGCAGCGCTGATCCCCAGCCGCGACCCTGCGCTGCCCGATGTGCCGACCGCGCGCGAGCAAGGCGTTGATGTCGCGTTCGAGGCATGGCGCGGTATCGCTGCGCCCAAAGGGACGCCGAAGCCGGTCATCTCGATGCTCGAGGGCGCGATCCGCCAGACCGTGGCAACATCCGAGTATGCGAAGGCGAGCGCCGATCTCGGCGTGCGCCCCGCGTACCTGCCGGCAGCCGAATTCGGGGAATTGATCGCCAAGGAGGACGGTGAGCTTGCAACTCTCATGCGTATGATCGGGATCGAGAAGCCGGCAAAATGAGCCATGTGGGCAACCGGTCGGGGCCTGCACCGCCGCTCGCTGCCCGATAGAAGCGGCTTCATCGATCGTGTACGATTCGATCGTGGAGCTCCCGATGTCCGAATCGCCCGGGATCGCGCGCATTCGCGGCGTCCTGTCTCCCGTCGTCACGCCGTTCGACGCGGAGCTTCGCCCCGACGCATCGCGCTTTGTCCGTCACTGCCGCTGGCTCCTCGATCAGGGCGTGGGGCTTGCGGTGTTCGGCACCAACTCCGAAGCGAACTCGCTCTCCGTCGCGGAGAAGATCGCGCTGCTCCAACGTCTCGTCGATGCCGGACTGCCGCCTGAACGCATGATGCCGGGGACGGGATGCTGCGCGTTTTCGGACTCGGTCGAGCTTACGCGCGCGGCCGTGCGCCTCGGTTGCGCGGGCGTGCTCATGTTGCCGCCGTTCTACTACAAGGGTGTGCCGGACGAGGGCCTGTTCCGCAGCTACGCCAAGATCATCGAGCGTGTTGGCGATTCCCGGTTGCGTGTCTATCTCTATCACATTCCGCCCGTGTCGCAGGTACCCATCAGCCTCGCGCTGATCGAGCGCTTGCTCCGGGATTATCCGGGGACGATCGCCGGCATCAAGGACAGCTCGGGCGACTGGAGCAATACGCGCGCGATGCTCGAGCGCTTTCAGCCGCAGGGCTTCGATGTCTTCGCCGGCAGCGAGACGTTCCTGCTCGCGACGTTGCGCGGCGGCGGCGCGGGTTGCATCACCGCCACCGGCAACGTCAACCCGGCGCCTATTGCACGCCTTGCGCGCGAGTGGGGCGCGTGGGAAATCTCCGAAGCGGATCGCCGCCAGGCAGCACTCGACGCGCTCCGCGCCGCATTCCAGCAATTCCCGATGATTCCTGCGCTCAAGGCCGCGATCGCGCACTACGGCGCCGATCCAGGCTGGGTCACGGTGCGACCGCCACTGGTCGAGCTCGACGACGCGCAGCGGCGCACGCTCACTCGGACGCTCGATAACATGCGCTTCTCGATGCCGGGGCTCGCGTCGTGAAAAAGCGACATCGTTCGTGCTTCTTTTCGACTTCACCGCTCGGATTGGAATAGACTAGGAGCCTGTCGCGTTAGCGACGGGGCGACCCGAGTGGCGCGCGAGAAGAATCCGGTTGCCGGGACTTTCCGGCGCAGGCGAGGACAGGATGACAGTGGGTACAGCAACGCTCCCTGCGGGTAGCACAGCGGCTCAGGCCCACGCAGAGGAGCTTCCGGGTGAGCTCACACCGACGCTCGATTCCGTCGTCTTCCCGGCATTCGTCCGCGAGCATCAGGACGAGCGGCGGGTGCGGCCCGCGCTGGCGGTGCTCTTCCGCATCGCCGTCGGGCCGCACGCGGATTACTACGCGCACCGGTTCGTCAAGTACGAGCGCACCGGGCACAGCGTGCCGAGCTGGCACTGGCCCTCGTTCGCGCTGCCGACGATATGGGCCTTTTACCGAAAGCTCTGGGCGTACGGCGTAGCCTGCGCATTGCTGCCCCTGGCGGGAGCGCTCGCCTTCACGCGTTTCGCATTCGACTTCGGCGATTCGAGCCTGGCGTGGTGGGCCGGCGCCGCGCTTTGCGTGTGGCTGGTGCCCGCGCTCGTGTCGGCGACTTTCGCCAACACGTTCTACTATCGCAGCATTCGCGAGCTTGTTCGCCAAGCCGAGAGGAATACGCGCTCGGCGGGCATGGCGGCAGGCCACCTGGTCAAGCGCGGAGCAACCGACAGCTTGCTCGCTGGGCTTTTCGGGGTCGGGACGCTGCTTTTCGTAGGAAGCCTGGCGGGACCACGGTTGCAGACTGCGTTTCACGAGCATGGCGTCCGTGTGAAACTCGCACAGGCGATCAGTGCAATGAAGCCGTTGCAACGGCAGGTCGAGGAGGATTGGACACGCAGGCATTCGATTCCGGAGCACCCCGACTTCGGGTCTGTCCGCGCGCACGAAGGCTACGCCAGCGTCCGGGCGGTCGACTTCAACGCAGGCAATGGGCGAGTGCGCTTCGAGCTCGGGCCCGCCGTGCCCGAGGTGCAGGGGCGATCGATCCTGCTGGCGCCTGCTCTCGATGGCTCGCAGAAAGTGCGTTGGCTGTGCATTCCGATCGATATCCCGATCCCGTTTCGTGCGGGCACTAGCGGGGCGAGCCCCGCGACAACGCGGTTGCGTGGAGGCGGCGACGCTGCTTGCGGGCGTCGCCCTGCTGCTGTCTGGAGGCACGTCCCAGGCGGACGAGCCACCTCCCTTCCGGCACGGGCTATGGCAATTCGACCGAACAGTCGGCGGACAGAAGCTGCAGACGAAGGAATGCACCAATCCAACCGAGCAACTGAAACAGCAGAACGCGCTGCTCACCAGAAGCGGGTGCAAGCTCACACCAACCCAGCGCTTGGAGAACACCTACACGTTCAGCGCCGAATGCACGGTCAACGCGCCGGCCGGCGCGTCGGTCACGGCCCGCTCGACCTCGGCCATGACAGTCGAGTCCGACGATGCGTACAAGGTCGAGATCTCGACGACGGGTGCGGGAACGTCTACCAACGAGGCCCTCGTCGCGCGTCGCGTCGGCGATTGCCCGAGCAAATAGCGATCCACATTTGTAAGACATCGGCCTACACAACGTGCCCGTATCGCGCGATGCCGCGTCATCACGCATGAATTTTTAGCGCCGGCACTAGTGCTGCATTTTTTTCGGAGGTAGTCTTGCTTGCCCAGCGCTCGCTATCGAGCGCAACGCAAGACCGGACAACACCCATGACTTCCGAGCAGACCCGGGAGACCGACGCGATCCGCTACGCCGTCCTCTACAGGCTTGCACCGGGAATTCGGCACGGCCTGATGGGCGAGCTGCAGGCGATCCAGTTCATGGCCGAGCTCGCGGCGCGTCAGCGCGACGAGCGTGGTCACAACTCGCGCACGATGGATGGCTTACAGCAGATGGTCGCGCAGACGCGGGGTACGGTAGCTCATTGCCGATCGCTCATCGAGTGGCTGCGGCCCGACGCCGGCTCGACGACGGCGCTGGGCGAAGGCATCGCACAGTGCCTGAAGGTCGTCGGCGACGACTGGCCGCTACGCGGCGTCGAGGCGACGACCGAGCTCGGCGCTCCCGATACCCTCGTTGACAAGTCGGCGCTGCGCGAGATACTCGCCGCGTCGCTCATGGCGCTGATCGACATGAACCCCGGCACGCTCGACATCGACATTCAGAGCGATGCACACGCAGATGAGGTCGAGCTCAGACTGCGTGCCCGCGCCGTCGACCGCCGCGCGACGATTCGCTCCGGGGCCGACGAACACAAGTTCACCTGGGCCGACGTGCAGCTGCTCGCCAAGGCGCACGGCGTGTCCTGCTCGTGTCAGGCGAGCGGCGCGACCGTCCGCCTGCGGCGGATCGCGCCGCCCGAGACTCACATGTAACGCGCGCTGCGGGCCTCGCGCGCAGCCTCACGGGCAGGTTCGTAGGTCCGGCCGTAGGCCATGCCGTCGTCCTGCGTGGCACGGTCGGCCGCGTTGTCGTAACCGGGCTGCGCAGCCTGGATTTCGAACGTCTGCATCTCGTTGGTCCAGAACAGGCACACGATCAGCGCAACGAGCGCCGCCAGGTTGAGCGCTGCGCTCGCGGCATGCGAATACTCCCAGCGGCGCCGCAGCTCGAACCAGTCGCCGGGCAGGAACGTCCAGTTCGCTGTGACGCGGTTGACCGGTTGCGTGAAGGTCCAGAACACGAGCTGCGTGCCTGCGAGGCAAAGAAACGCTATCCATGCCAGCGCGAATGCCGTCGGAAACTCGCGCAGGAGGAAGAGCAGGACCAGCATCGACAGAAGCGCCGCGACCACGACCAGCCACGGTAAAGCCGCTGCACCGTCAGGTACTCGACGCCCGAGAGCCCGATCTTGTTGGGCAGCTCCAGGGCGTGCGCCGCGGCCGGCATCATCGCAAGCGTCGCCAAGAGCAGACTGACGACCCATACCGAACTCGTTGTCATGCCGATCTCCCTCTTCGTGCGGTTACCCCGTGGTAAACAGGGCCCGACAGAAAATCCAGCCACAGGCGTCCCAAAAATGCCCGCAACAATTACAAAGGACGCTCTCCAGCGGGCCTCGACGGCTTCCGCAGCAAGACTCGCGCCGGCGGCAAAATGATCACAGCGCCGCGCGCGCCGGGCAGCTTCTTTGCCAG
>VBCL01000227.1 GCA_005888865.1 Betaproteobacteria bacterium
GGGCAAGTGGCGTGTCCTACAAAACCGCGCATCCGGCGCCGGACCTTGCGACCGACCGGAGTAAAATCTGTACTTCAACATCCGGAATCTGTACTTCAACATCCGGAATCTGTACTTCAACATCCGGAAGTGGGCTTGCTGACGCGCGTCTCCGACGCGCTCCCGGGCCGGCCGAGGACCCCTGCAGTGGAGGTATGGCAATGAAGAAGCATCCCGTGAGACTCGCCGAACGTGTACCTGGCAAGGTTGCGAAGAACGCGCTCGAGGTGATCGAGGCGCCCGCGAAGGCCGGTCCGTTCTTCAGCTTCCGGTATTCGTCGGTGGAGATGTCGGCGATCGGCGGCAGGGCGCGGGCCAAGGGGAAGACGACGCGCCTCGAGGATGGCACGGTAACCTCCGAGACCTTCGAACGAGACCTCGAGCGGGGCGTCTACGATCGGGCGGTGAATGACGCCCAGCGCTATTTTCTGGACCAGACCGCGCTCATGCTGAAGTCGCTCTCGTTCTTGTTGCCGTACTCCTGGAAGCAGCGTACCGATCGCGATTGAGCCATCCCCCAAGGACGAATTCATCGACGTCAAGATGGATGCGTCGCACATTCTGTGGATCGCGACCGCCAACGATGAAACGTCGATTCCCGATCCGGTGTTCAATCGGATGAACGCCGGGTCCGCCGCCCATGACGCACGGTCCCCCTGTGCGCTTACGGAATGAGACAGAATGACGCCGGCCGGCCGAAGAGGATATAGCGCACTTCGGTCGCTGGGCGCGTAATGCCGGGGATCGTAGCGCCGTATCCAAAGCCGAATGCCGCAAACAGGTTCCCGGGGTTCGCCGCCGTGGGCGGCGCCGGCCGGATCGTCACGTAGTCTCCATATCTGTCGGTGCCGAGGTTGCTCCGAGTCGTCCCGTAAATCGCATAGTCGCCCCAGATCCCGACCGCGTGGTTTTCGTAGTGACCGTTGCCGCCGAATTCGAGCGACAGCCCCACCTCACCAGTGCAAGCATTCGTCGACAGTGCCGGGTAGGCGAAGGCGTAGTTGTCGCTCCAGATCTGCACCTGCTGCATCAGCTCGTAGCTGAAGGCATTGAGCGTCACCATTTCGATGTGAGGCTGCGAGAAAGTGCCGTCAGCAGCCGCACTCCATGCAAACCAAAGCCCGTTGAAGTTGCGCGTCGCGCCCACAACCGCTCCGGCGGGGAAGGAGGTGAGCTTGCCCATCCAGTCCAAGCCGTCCGGCGTGACGGACGAGTAGCTGAAGGTCTGCGAGCTCGCGACGGGCACGTCGTGCCACGAATACGTGTCCTCGCTGTCCTTCATCGAGAACACGCGCAAATGGGTACTGTCTTTGTGACCGGCCCAATACGCCGCATCGGAGCTGTTTTGGGTGAGATGCGCTCCCCAGGCCATAGGGGCGTCGTTGGGATCGGTGTAACCGATGACGATCGTGCCGCCGGCCTGGAGCTGAGCAAGCGGTATCCGTGCAACTTGATGCCCGCAGTCCTTGTTCTTGCAGAACTGAGGTCCGGCATTCCAGCTCAGGTACAAGTAAGTGTCACCGAATGCGAGGTCGGGGTAGTCGAACCAACCGCTATGATTGAACAGACCCGTCGTGAGATTCCAATAGGTCCACGCCAGTCCACCGTACGTGGCGATGTCCGCCGGACTAGCCACCGCAAGGTGGTAGCCGGGGAGCAAGTTGCCCTGCAGCAGCCAGACGAAACGATCGATGCTCGGCACGTATTGAACGATCTGATCGCAACAAAAATCGATGGTGGTAAGCGGGAAAACCGTATGTGGGTCGACAGGGTGGAACGTGCTTCCGCCATCGGTCGACCACGCCGCCGACCAGTTGGCGGTCGCCCATATCACGCCCTCGGCAGTTGTTGCTCCACTCGGTTCCGCACACACCGCGAGAGGGTCACCACAATTGGTCTCGCCAGCGGACGCGAAGGGCGCAATCCCGCGATTGATGGCAACGACGATTGGAAGCGGAGCGCCAAGAGGGGTCGCTGGAGCCAGAGTCAGGGAAGGCGTGGATGGGCTGACATCGGGGATCGCATTGACGACTGTAGGAGTCGCCGTCGGCACGCCCGCGACGAACGGTGCCAGGGGCACGGTCCAGCCCGATCCATTGACATCATCGTCCATGTCGGGCGGTCCGGGCGGGAATCCACCGCCGATCACGCGATTCGAAGGCACCGAGACCTGGTGGAGCGGTGCGGAACCGGGCGCCGCCGGGGGAATCGTGAAGTCGGCGGTAAGAGCAAAACAGTAAGTCGCAGCACCGACCGCGTAAGTCCCGCTGACCGTGAGCGAATGCGCCGTAACGGCCGCAAAAGCGCCGGAGAACGTCGAATTCACGACAACGCTGCCGTCCGGCGGTATCGATCCCAAGCTGACCGGAAGGTTCGGCGAGCTGAGCGTGCCGCCCGTCAGCACGATTGCCTTCGCCGTAACGTTCTGCGCGGTTGCAGTCCCGTCATTGACAATGGGCAATGCAGTTAGAAGCGTGGCCGAATCGAACAGGCTGTCCCCGGGCGCACCTGCGGACAAGTCCACCGGCGACGTGGCGCATTCCACGGTGACGGTCAAGCTACCGGCTACACCGGATGCAAGGGTGATCGCCAGCGTGTCATCGTCGGTGAGGCCGACGGGAATCACGATTCTGCCGACGTTCTGGTTGAAGTCGCTGGGACCGACGATCTGCACGCCGTTGAGCGAAACCGACGCGCTGCTGACCCGACCTGCGCCGTTGGCATTCCCGTTAACGATAACGAGCTGGCAGGCTTGAGTCCCGCAGTGCGAGAAATGCTCGGTGAACGTTTGCGGTGGACCGGCGGTCCGGGTGTATTGCTTCGGTCCAAAAACCGGCATCGTTTGCGCATGGGCATCCGGCGGCCCCACTCCTGCGAACAGCGCGACGACTGCGATCAGAACGATACTTGCGCGCATGGCTAGCTCCCTTGTCTTCGTTTCACGTTGGCGCGGTCAACTCGCGAGGTTGAGTGTTCGCGGCACGAGCCGACGCGCCATTCCGAGCACGGCACAACCGACCGCAATGAGTCCGAGGGATCCAGGCTCCGCGCGGTTCCGGATCCCGGCCCTCCACCGGCGCACTGAGCAAGTCGAAACTCGCTCCCGTCCCGGCCGCCCGAAACCTCCACGATGTTTGCTCCCAGCGCGTACAGACTGCCGAGCACGGTTCCCCCGCTGATATAAAGCGTGCTGTGGCCGGTGGTGGTCACGTTGCCGTCGAGCTCGCCGCCGGTCATGCGACCTCGCTCATGCCGGTACCGAGCGGCTCGCACCGTTTCCGGTCGACTCGAAATCGATACCTCCCAGCTCTCTTCACCGCTTGGGCGCTCGTAATATTTCCTGAAGCAATGACCTACAATTTCTTGGATCCCTGGTCGACTAACTTCGTTATCTGAAACTCGGTCACTTTGACTTCGGCGATGACCTCCTGCAGGTCATGCTTCAAGTTGAGGTACGCCTCGAGCTCGCCTGCAACGTGCGCGGACGCCGGATTGCTCAGCGCGGCGAGGTCCTGCTGCAGAGCGGCTTCGGCGGTTGCCAAATCCTCCAAAACCGCGGCGACCGTCGCCGGGTCCGGTGGCTGCTGCTCGTCCTGCGCGGTCGTGACCAGTTCCCGGGCTTCCGCAAGCGCGTTGACGAGCAATCCACTCGTCTCGGTGACGAGGACGGGAGGACCCGAGTCGCTCATCTCTGTAAGCACAAGGACGTCCTCTGCGACAGCCCGCAGGTCCTCGAACTGGACTGCGGCCAGCGCCGAGTCGTGCAGCTTGAGCGCACTGATTGCCAAGATCGCTATCAGGGCCAATATCAAAGCATATTCGATCAGGCCTGCAAGCGCCTTGACGGGCAGGAGCAGCAGTGCGCTGCTGAGGATACCGACGAGCAACGGCAACGGTTTTGACGCCTTCAACATGGTGGCGCTCCCTTCAAGGTTAAAGATCGAGCTGGCCCCTTCATTCCTGTCTTTACGCGCCACTTGTCAAGGAATGAACGCTAGCTCACAGAGGCAGTCATCGCTGCAGTACGTCAGTGCGGTCGTATTCACCGGGCAGCCGGTTGGGATCGCCAGCGGATCGCATTGCTCGTTCGGTTGAATGATCCCATTGGGCTGACACGTGCCGGATGCTCCGACGGCGCTGGTCTTGAGGAGCGCCGCGTGGCCGATGATCTGTTGCAGCGTGTTCCTTAGATCGCCACATTCGCCACAGGCGGACGTCATGCCCATCAGCGCCTCCGCGGCGCCGATCGCTTTGCTCAGCCGACTGAGCTCTGCAGCGCGGTTGCCCACCAGATTGGCCGCGCGGGCGCCCTCGACCGATAGGTCAAGTTGATTGATCACAACCTGCGAGCCTGGGGGAAGGTCTGCATCCTGGGCCGACGCGGCAAGGAGCAGAACGGCGACTAGCAGAAGGGCGTATTCAACCATTGACGCGGCCGAAGCCTTGGGAACTGGTAGGAACAGCAATGCGGCGCACAAGAACCCGATGAACAGCGACCGCAACGGTTTGATCGTCTTCGACATGGCGTTCTCCTTGGCTAAAAAACGTGACGAATATCCACGGTGCGTCGGCAGCAACGAACCGCTGCGTTAGTTGACGGTGTCGATCACGGGCAATGGGCGATGAGGTACTCGGCGTCGGCGGTCATGATGGCCACGGCCTGCACACTCACTTTCTTGCCGCTCTGCGCGCGCAGCTCGTTGATAAAGGCTTGATAAGTCGCATTGGCGTCCTTGCAATCGCCGGCC
>VBCL01000228.1 GCA_005888865.1 Betaproteobacteria bacterium
GGCGGTCAGGATGCTGGAAGGAACGGTCGCGGAGAAGGAAGTCGTCGGCGCCTGAACCGTCGTCCGCGCTCCGCGTCGGGGGAGCTGGAGTCGCCTTACCGCGACCCGGCACCGCCCGCGACCCACGCGGCGATCGTCGCCCGCTCGGCGTCGGTCATGCCGGTGAGGTTACCGATGGGCATCGCCTTGGTCGCGACGACCTGCTCGTAAATTCTCTGTTCGTTCGCCGTGATGCGCTCGGGAGCGTCGAGCTTGACGTCCTTCGGTGCGGCGGCGAAGCCCTCCTGCGTCGGCTTGTCGGCGTGGCCAATGAGCGCCGCGAACTATCAAGCGAATTTACGGGACGGGACACTAACTGCCGCGATACGTCGAATAGCTCCACGGCGACACCAGCAGCGGCACGTGATAGTGCGCGGCCGGATCGGCGACGCCAAAGTCGATGGCCACCTGGTCGACGAACGGCGGATCGGGCAATGCCACGCCGAGACGCCGGAAATACGCCCCCGCGGCGAATACCAGCCGATAGCGGCCCGCCGACAGCGCATCACCTTCGAGCAAGGGCGCATCGACGCGCCCGTCGGCGTTGGTCGTCACCGACTTGATCGACTCGTACCGATCGCCGGCGCGCCGGTACAGCGTGACCGCCATGCCCGTGCCCGGCCTGCCATGTGCGGTATCGAGCACGTGTGTCGTCAGTTGCCCCACGAGCATGCCTCCCTGATGCGGTATTCTATTCCAGCCGATAGTCACTCACGACATCAAGGATGATTCCCGCAGATCGCTACCCGCGCGACATGGTCGGCTATGGCGCGCATCCGCCCCACGCACGCTGGCCCGGCGGTGCGCGTATCGCGCTGCAGCTCGTCCTCAACTACGAGGAAGGCGCGGAGAGCTCGGTGCTTCACGGCGACGCCGGCTCGGAGACGTTCCTGTCCGAGATCGTCGGCGCGCAGTCCTTCGCGATGCGACACATGAGCATGGAATCGCTCTACGAGTATGGATCGCGCGCGGGGCTGTGGCGGATCCTTCGCCTGTTTCGCGAGCGCCGCATCCCGGTGACGATCTTCGGCGTCGCCATGGCGCTCGAGCGCAATCCGGCCGGGGTCGAGGCGATGCTCGCCGATGGCCACGAAATCGCGAGCCACGGCTGGCGCTGGATCTCGTATCAGCACGTCGACGAAGCGACCGAGCGCGATCACATCGCGCGCGCCGTCGCGACGATCAAGCGTCTGACCGGCAACGCGCCGGAAGGCTGGTACACCGGGCGCGACAGCCCGAACACGCGAAGGTTGGTCGTCGAGCACGGCGGCTTCGTCTACGACGCGGACTCGTACGCCGACGACCTGCCGTACTGGGTCGAAGTCGAGACCGGAGACCGCTTGAAACCGCATCTCGTCGTGCCCTACACGCTCGACACCAACGACATGCGCTTTTCGACCGCGCAGGGCTTCAACAGCGGCGGGCAGTTCTATGCCTACCTTCGCGACGCCTTCAACGTACTCTATGCGGAAGGCGACCCCGCGGGCATCGATGCCCCCAAGATGCTGTCGATCGGCCTGCACTGCCGCATTGCGGGTCGCCCCGGCCGGCTCGCCGCGCTCGCGCGCTTCCTCGACCACGTCCAGCGCCACGACGCCGTCTGGATCGCTCGGCGAATCGACATCGCGCGGCACTGGATCGCCACGCACCCGTACGCTTCGGCACGCGGCTGAGTATGACGCTCGCGCAAGTCAACGCGCTCGACCGCGCGGCCTTCGTCGCAACGCTGGGCGGCGTATTCGAGCATTCGCCGTGGGTCGCGGACGCCGCATGGCCCGGGCGTCCTTTCGCCAGCCTGGACGCGCTGCACGTCGCCATGGTCGCGGCGATGCGTGGCGCGCCTGAAGAGGCGCAACTCGCGCTCGTTCGTGCGCACCCGGAGCTCGCCGGCAAAGCGGCGATCCGCGGCGAGCTCACGGCCGATTCGACCGAGGAACAATCCGGTGCGGGGCTGACGAACTGCTCGCCCCGTGAATTCGCCCGGCTGCACGCGCTCAACCGCGCATACCACGTGAAGTTCGGATTCCCCTTCATTCTCGCGATCAAGGGGCTTGACCGGGAAGCGATCATCATCCGCTTTGCCGAGCGCTTCGAGCACGATCGCGCTACCGAATGGGAAGAGGCGCTAAAGCAGATCGCAAAGATCGCGCGGTTCCGGCTCGAGGCGATGATCGAAGGATAGTCCAGGGAGAACGACCATGACGGCAACGACAATGAAGCGGACCGCGGATCCCGTCGACGAGGTCCTGCCGTACGGTCAGATGGCTGCGGTCGGCCTGCAGCACGTGCTGGTGATGTACGCCGGTGCGATCGCGGTGCCGCTGATTGTCGGCGGCGCGCTCAAGCTGCCGAAGGACCAGATCGCGTTCCTGGTCAATGCCGACCTCTTCGCCTGCGGCATCGTGACGTTGATCCAGTGCCTTGGCTTCTGGCGCGTCGGCATCAGGCTGCCGGTGGTCATGGGCGTCACCTTCGCCGCGGTCGGCCCGATGGTGGCGATGGCGACGAGCGGCGTCGCCATCACCGGCATCTTCGGCGCGGTGATTGCGGCCGGCGTGTTCACGGTGGCGGTCGCGCCCTTCGCCAGTCGGCTGGTGCGCTACTTTCCGCCGCTGGTCACCGGGACGATCATCGCCGTCATCGGCATCACGCTGCTTCGGATCGGGATCAACTGGGCGGGCGGCGGCGCCGGGGCGAAGAATTTCGGCGATCCTGCGAATCTCGCCGTGGTCGCGCTGGTGCTCGCAACGATTCTCGCGATCAACAAGCTTTTCAACGGCTTCGTCGCCAATATCGCCGTGCTCATCGGGCTTGTGGTCGGCTTCTCCGCCGCGATGGCGTTCGGCATGGTCGAATTCGGCGGCGTGCGCGATGCGGACTGGGTTGCACTCGTCTACCCGTTCCGCTTCGGCGCACCGAGCTTCGACTTAGGCGCGATCGTCTCGTTGTGCGTCGTGATGATCGTGGTGATGGTCGAGTCGACGGGCATGTTCCTCGCGCTGGGCGAGATCTGCGAGCGCGCGGTCGGTCCGCCGGAGATCGCGCGAGGGCTCGCGACCGATGGGCTGGGAACGATCATCGGCGGCGTGTTCAACACCTTCCCCTATACGTCGTTCTCGCAGAACGTGGGACTGGTCGGCGTCACCGGCGTGAAGAGCCGCTTCGTCGTCGCCGTCGCCGGCGGGATCCTGATCGCGCTGGGCCTGCTGCCGAAGCTCGGGACCGTCGTCGCGTCGATCCCGCAGCCGGTATTGGGCGGCGCGGGGCTGGTCATGTTCGGCATGGTCGCCGCGACCGGCATCAAGATTCTCGCCCGCGTCGATTATGCGCAACGGCACAACCTCCTCATCGTCGCCATCAGCATTGCGGTCGGCATGATCCCGCTGGTCGCACCGACATTCTTCGCGCAAGTCCCGAAGTGGCTCGGACCGCTGGTCAACAGCGGGATCACGCTGACGGCGATCAGCGCGGTATTGCTCAACGCGCTGTTCAATCGCGGCGGAACGGAGGTCGATGCCGACCGCCTGCCCGAAAGTCGGCGGTTACTCTAGGCACGCCACTGCGAACGAAGCGCCCGGTCGCGGTCTAAGGTCCCACCAGCATTTTGCCCGAAGGAGCATCACATGAAATGGTTCGTCGCGTTGGCCGTAACGGTCTCGCTGCTAGTCGGTACGTCGTTCGCATGGTCGCAGGAAGGGAAACCCCAGCAACGACGCGGCGGCGGAAAGCTTGCGCTGACCGCGCAGCTAGACGAACAGATCAACAAACTAAGAGCTTTGCACGAGAGGCTGACGGCGACCGCGGCCACGCCGGCCGAACGCCAGAGCGCGATGGGCGACGCTCGCAAGGAAATGCAGGCGAGCATCACGATGTTGCAGCGGGGCGGCCCGAGCTCGGAAGCCAACCCCGCCGGCGAGGATGTACTCGAGGAGGTGATGCCGGGCCGGAAAGGCGGCGGTGGCGGCGGCGGTAGCGGCGGCGGACGCGGTCAGGGCACAGCCAAACGAATGGAAATGATGCTGATGATGATCCAATTGATCGTCGATCAGCAGGCACTCCTCGCCGTACCGAGTGCCGGCGACGCGGCGTCACGAAGAACCGGTTCGACGGCAAAGAGTGCAAACAAGTCGGCCAAAGCCAGCGATGCCGGGGCCAAGAAGTAAGATCAAGCTCCGCGCAGACGAAGCGCGTTGCTCACCACCGAGACCGAGCTGAACGACATCGCGGCGGCGGCGATCAGCGGCGACAACAAGATGCCGAAGAACGGATAGAGAACGCCTGCCGCGATCGGCACGCCCAGCGCGTTGTAGACCAGGGCGAACAGCAGATTCTGGACCATGTTGCGCACGGTCGCGTCCGAGAGCTGGCGCGCCCGTGCGATTCCGCGCAAATCGCCCTTCACTAGCGTGATCTGTGCGCTGTTCATCGCCACGTCGGTGCCTGTGCCCATGGCGATGCCAACGTTCGCACGCGCGAGCGCCGGCGCGTCGTTGATGCCGTCGCCCGCCATCGCGACCCGCCGCCCCTCCCCTTGCAGGCGCGCCACCAGATCCGCCTTGTCCTGGGGCCGCACTTCACCGTAGACCTCGTCGATGCCGAGCTTCCGCGCGACGGCCTGGGCGGTGGTCGGGCCATCGCCCGTCGCCATGACGATGCGGATCCCGGCCCGATGCAACGCCTCGATCGCGCCGGGTGTCGATTCCTTGATCGGATCGTGCACGGCGAGGAGCCCGGCGAGGCGGCCGTCGACGGCGAGGTAGATGACGCTCGCGCCTTCCGCGCGCAGCGTCTCGGCCTCTGCCGCCAGCGGCGCCGCATCGCCACCGGCTTCGGTCACCAACCGGGTGTTGCCGAGAACAACCGAACGGCCCTCAACGACGCCGCGCACGCCGATCCCGGTGGCCGACTCGAAGGACTTCGCCTCCGCGCGCCGCTTCGACGATCGCGTTGGCGAGCGGATGTTCGCTGCCTTGATCGAGGCTCGCCGCGATCCGCAGCACATCGTCTTCGGCGAAGGGCGAGACGCTGATGGCCTTGGAGAACTGTGGCCGACCCAGCGTCAGCGTGCCGGTTTTGTCGACGATCAGCGTGTCGATCTTGCGCAGCGTCTCGAGTGCCTCGGCGTCACGGAACAACACGCCGCTCGTCGCCGCGCGTCCGCTCGCGACCATGACCGACATCGGCGTGGCGAGTCCCAATGCGCAGGGACAGGCGATGATGAGCACGGCCACCGCGTTGAGCACCGCGTAAACGCCGCGGGGCTCCGGACCGAAGGCCCACCACACGATGGCGGTCAATATCGCAACCCCAAGCACCGCCAGTACGAACCAATAGGCGACGCCGTCAGCGAGCCGCTGCATCGGCGCGCGGCTGCGCTGGGCTAACGCCACCATCTGTACGATCTGCGCGAGCACGGTCTCTCCACCGATCTTCTCGGCGCGCATGACGAGGCTGCCCGTGCCATTGATCGTGGCACCGATGACGCGCGCTCCAGCGGCCTTCTCGACCGGTATCGGCTCACCGGTGAGCATTGATTCGTCGATGCTCGAGCGCCCCTCGGTCACGACACCATCGACCGGGACCTTCTCGCCAGGACGCACGCGCAGCGTGTCACCGATGTGCACGTCGGTCAGCGGTACGTCCGCCTCGCTGCCATCGGCCGCAATCCTGCGCGCCGTCTTGGGCTGCAATCCCAGCAACGAGCGAATGGCCGAGGACGTCTGCGAGCGAGCGCGAAGCTCGAGGATTTGCCCGAGCAAGGTCAGCGATACGATCACCGCTGCGGCTTCGAAGTAGACGGCGACGCTGCCTCCTTCGTGGAATTCCGCGGGAAAGAGCCCCGGAGCGACGGTGCCAAGCAGGCTGTAGAAGTACGCCGCGGCGACGCCGATGCCGATCAGGGTCCACATGTTGGGGCTGCGGTTGCCGATCGACTCGACGCAACGCACGAAGAAAGGCGACCGGCGTCGCGACCGCGAGCTCGATCCAGGGCATGACGCCGGGCGCGAGCGGCAGCAACCGATGGCCGCCCATCGCGAGTACAACCGAGACAACGCTCAGCGGCAACGACCACCAGAATCGTCGCGTGAAATCCTCGAGCTCGGGGTTCTTTTCCTCCTCGAGCGAAGGCATCTCGGGCTCGAGCGCCATGCCGCAGATCGGGCAGTTACCCGGCCCCTGCTGACGGATCTGCGGATGCATCGGGCAGGTGTACATTGCTGCACCCGCAGGGGGTGCGGGCGCCGCGCTCGCGGCAGACGGCCGTGTTCCGGGGCGCCCCTTGCCGATCTGATCGATGCTCACCCGCGCGGCGGGGCCTGCCGCG
>VBCL01000229.1:0-1451 GCA_005888865.1 Betaproteobacteria bacterium
AGATCTGGTCAAGCTCGAAAAAGCGGGCGTGAAAGTCCACGAGACCCCGAAGTCGGTCCTCGACGCACAGCTCGCCGCGTGGGACAAGATCATTCCGCGGCTGTCGCAGGAGAACAAGTTCTTCGGCCGGGTGATCGAGTCGCAAAAAGCCTGGGCGAAGACCGTGGTGGGTTACCGCGCGCAGTTCGAATCGCCGCGTTCGCTCGCTTCGGAGCATTTCTTCAAGATCGCGAAGGCCTGAATTCAGAGGGAGACGACTAACCTTCGGCACCGCCGGCCATCTTTTCGAGATCGGCCGACGGCCGAAGGTTTTTTTCGCGTGCGCCCGGGAGCGGGCGCTTGGACGGACGGCGCCCGCTGGATCCAAAGCGGCGGGCTGCAAGAGCGGGGGAGCGAATGCAGCGCTATCTGCTGTTTATCGATGACCTGAGCACCTGGGTCGGCAAGATCTTTTCCTGGTGCATCCTGATTCTGACGGCGGTCACCTCTTACGACGTCGTGATGCGCTACGGCTTCAGCGCTCCCACCGGCTGGGCCTACGACACCGAGTACATCCTGTACGGCACGCTGTTCATGATGGCCGGCGCCTATACCTTGTCTCAGGATTCGCACGTGCGCGGCGACTTCATCGCGCGGCTGATGCCGTTCAAGGTGCGCGCCAGCATCGAGCTCGCGTGCCTGCTGCTCTTTTTCTTCCCGGGCATGCTGGCGCTGCTGTACTCAGGCTACGATTTTTTCCATGTCTCCTTGCTCCAGAACGAGCACAGCGCATCGAGCCCGACCGGTCCGCCGATCTACCCGTTCAAGGCGATCATTCCGTTGGCGGCCATCTTCATGCTGCTGCAAGGAACGGTCGAGGTGGTCCGCTGTGTGGTCGCGCTCCGGACCGGTCAGACGCCACAACGGCGCCGCGACGTGGACGAGCTGGAGAAGCTCATCCTCGAAGAAGCAAAGGAGGGCAAGACCGCCGACCAGATCCTGAGGGACGTCGAGCACCACGGAGAAAAGTCATGACCGATCCCCAAGTCGGCGTCCTGATGATGTGCATGTTCATCGTCACGATCTTTCTCGGGTTCCCCATCGCCTTCACGCTGGTCGCTCTCGGCGTGTTCTTCGGCTATTACGCGATGGGCGACAACATCTTCCAGCTCCTGGTCCAGCGCACCTTCGGCGTGATGTCGAACGATGTGCTGATCGCGGTGCCGCTGTTCCTGTTCATGGGCTACATGGTCGAGCGATCGAACATCCTCGACCGACTGTTCCACAGCCTGCAGGTCTCGGCCAAGCACATTCCGGCGTCGCTCGCGGTGGCCACGCTCGCCACGTGCGCGCTCTTCGCCACGGCCACCGGCATCGTCGGCGCGGTGGTCACGCTGATGGGACTCCTCGCGTTTCCCGCCATGCTCAAGGCGGGGTACGACGTCAAACTGTCTGCCGGCGTGGTGGCCGCG
>VBCL01000229.1:1515-10913 GCA_005888865.1 Betaproteobacteria bacterium
TTCCTGCCCGGCTTCCTGCTCGCGGGCCTGTACATGCTCTACGTGATCGGCCGCGCGATGCTCAATCCCAAGCTCGCGCCCAAGCTGCCGAAGGAGCAAACCGACATTCCAATGCGACAGATGGTGATGCTTCTGGCGACATCGTTTTTTCCGCTGGCGTTCCTGATTTTGGCCGTGCTGGGTGCGATCCTGTTCGGGCTCGCTACGCCCAACGAAGCGGCTGCCTTCGGTGCGTTCGGGTCGATCCTGCTTGCGATCGGTTACGGGCAATTCAACCTGCAGCGCCTGAAGGAAGCGGTCTTCCTCACCGCGCGCACGGCAGCCATGGTGTGCTGGCTGTTCGTCGGCTCATGGACGTTCTCCTCGGTATTCTCCTATCTCGGGGGGCAGGCCGTGGTCGAGAACTTCATTCTCAGCCTGAACATGACGCCGGTGACCTTCACATTGCTCACCCAGTTCATCATCTTCCTGCTGGGCTGGCCGCTGGAGTGGACCGAGATCATCATCATCTTCGTGCCGATCTTCCTGCCGCTGCTGCACAACTTCAACATCGATCCAGTGTTCTTTGGGGTCCTGGTCGCGTTGAACATCCAGACCTCGTTCCTCACCCCGCCGATGGCGATGGCCTGCTATTACCTCAAGGGCGTCGCGCCGAAGGGCGTCACGCTCAACCAGATCTTCGCCGGTGCGCTGCCGTTCCTCTTCATGGTGTTCGTGTCCATGTTCCTGGTCTACGTCTTCCCGCAGATCGCGATGTGGCTGCCGGATGTCGTCTATGGTCATTGACGCTACGCCCCCGTTGCACGCCGGCCAACGCAAGGAGTAAGCTGATCGGCAGGACGTGCGTGACCGAAGAAACAGGAGCTCCGGAGGCGAACCATGCTGGTCAGTGAAATCCTCCGCATCAAGGGTAACGCCCTGTTCACGACGCCGCCGAACGGCACCGTGCTCGAAGCGGTGAAGTCGATGGCGCAGCACGACATCGGCTCGCTGGTCGTCATGGACCACGGGCAGATGATGGGGATGGTGACCTTTGCCGAAGTTCTCGACGCGTTGTCCAAGCGCCAGGGACAGCTCGGCGATCTCAAGGTCAACGACATCTACGTCCGCGATCCGCTGATCGCAACGCCGCATCTCGACGTGATGGAGCTGCGCCGCGCCATGCTCGAGCGGCACGCGCGTTATGTCCCGGTGCAGGACGGACGGACGTTGCTCGGCGTCGTCTCGTTCCACGACGTCGCCAAGGCGGTCTACGAAGAGCAGAGCTTCGAAAACCGCATGCTCAAGAGCTACATCAAGAGCGCGCCCGACGAGTAGTCCCGCCCCAACAAAAAAATCGCCGGCCGCTTCGCGAGATCCATGCTCGGCGCTGCCCGCCATGCCGCGATCGGGCGACTGACGACCTGCTCGGCGGCGAGCGTGAGGTCGACGGCGACGCAGAGTCTCAGGACCGGCCGGCATTCCGACAGCACCGCGCTGACGAGGGCGCCGTTGCGGTAAGGCGTCTCGATGAAAATCTGCGTCGCTCCCGTGCGGACAACTGCCTGGTCCAGAGCTCGCAGCGCGGCGTCCCGAGGCCCAGCCTTCGCCGGCAGGTAGCCGTGGAAGGTGAACGCCTGTCCATTCATGCCGGCCGCCATCAACGCCAGCAGCACCGCCGAGGGTCCGACCAGGGGAACCACCTTGACGCCGGCGCGGTGAGCGGCCGCAACCAGCAGCGCGCCCGGATCCGCGACGCCGGGACAGCCCGCGTCGGAGAGCAAGCCGAGATCATCCCCACGCAATGCCGGTGCGATGAGGTCCGCAGCGCGCTCCGCCGGAGTGTGCTCGTTGAGCTCGGTCATGACGAGCGACTGCAACGGGCGGTCCGGCGCGAGCGTCTTGAGAAACTGCCGCGCGAGCTTCGGGGTCTCGACCACGAAGTGCGTCAGGCCGCGCGCGAGGTCGATCGTGCGCTGCGGCAGCACCGCAGCGGGCGCTACGATACCGAGGAGGCTCGGGATCACGTACAGCCGGCCAAGCCGGCGCACCGAGGCGCTCGCCGCCGGTGCACTCACCCTGCCACCGGCAGGGGGTGCACGCCTTCGGCCTCGAGCAGGTCGGTAAGACGGATCAGGGGCAGGCCGATCAGTGCGGTCGGGTCGTCGCTGGCGATCCTCGTGAACAGCGCGATGCCGAGTTCCTCCGCCTTGACCGATCCCGCGCAGTCGAAAGGCTGCTCGCGGTCGAGATAGGCTTCGAGCGCGGTGTCATCGAGGCTGCGAAACGTGCTCGCGACGTCGACCAGGGCGTTGCGGCAAAGGCCCGTGCGCGCGTTGAGGAGCGCCACTGCCGTGTGAAAGAGAACCGTGCGCCCGCGCATTGTGCGTAGCTGCTCGAGTGCGTGCGCGCGATCGCGCGGCTTGCCGACGGCCTCGCCCGCCAAGTCCGCAACCTGGTCGGAACCGATGATGAGCGCGTCGGGATGGCGAGGCGCCACCGCGCGCGCCTTGGCCTCGGCAAGGCGCACCGCCGTTTCTGCCGGCCGCTCGCCCGGCAGGGAAGCTTCGTCGATATCCGGTGCGGCGACCTCGAAGTCGAGACCAAGCCTCCGCAACAGCGCCTGCCTATGGCGCGACGTGGAGGCGAGAATCAGGGGCGTCTTTCCGTGAGAAGTCGTTGTTTTCACGGTTTTCTTTGACATAACGCTCAGAGCTGGCTATTATGCTACGTTTTGCTTCGTCGAAGCGAGTCGCCGGCCGAAGGAGCGATGAGGTCCTCCGGTGCGGAAGGCATCGACGGCGCGTAAGCGATGCCGGAAGTGAAGTCAATGGCAACGGGCAAGGCAGCGGCCGGAGGCTCGGTGCGGGGTCGGTTCGACGCGTTCAGACTGGCGGCCCGCGGCGAGGCGCTGGGCGGTGAGGTCGACATGACCGGCCGGGCGCGGGTGCGCGACCGGCTGGCGCAGACGGCGGGCGCAGCAATTGTTTCGTGGCGGATTCAGGGTGGTCACGACGCTCTTGGCCGGGCGGCGTTGACGCTGACCGTCCAGGGCAACCTGCCGCTCGAGTGTCAGCGTTGTCTGCAGGCTTTCGACACGGCGATCGAGCAACAGTCCGAATTGCTGCTCGCGCGCGACGAAGCCGAGCTGGCGAAGCTGGACGCGGAGGAGGGGGAAGTGCTTCTTGCCTCGACCCCGCTCGATGCGATGACGTTGGTCGAAGACGAGCTGCTGCTTTCGCTGCCTTTCGCGCCGATGCATGCCGAGGCCCAATGTCCGGCGCCGGCGCAAGCTGGCGAGCCCGGCGGCGAGCCGGAACGAAACACGCCGTCTCCCTTTGCGCGGCTCGCCGCGCTCAAGAAGAGATCCGGTGGAACCTCTAAGGAGTGAACCAAGATGGCTGTCCAGCAGAACAAGAAATCGGCGTCCAAGCGCAACATGCATCGCGCGCACGATTTTCTGACCGATCCTCCGCTCGCGGTCGAGCCGGTGACCGGCGAAGTGCATCGGCGTCACCATATCAGCCCCAGTGGTTACTATCGGGGCAAGAAGGTCGTCAAGACCAAGGCCGACGTCTAGTCTCGGATACCGGGAGCCCGCTCCCGGGAGGCCAGACGCAAACCCGCTTCGCGTTGGGCCGCCGACGCGTCCGCATCAATCCGATGCAAGTCACGATTGCCGTCGACGCGATGGGGGGCGACCACGGGCCGCCGGTGACGGTCGCGGCATCGTTGCGATTCCTCGAGGCAACCCCCGACGCGCGCATCATCCTGGTGGGCCGCAAAGAGGCCGTCCAGCGAGTGCTCGATACGACGCGCTCGCGCGCCCTCGAACGCGCCAGCATTCACGCCACGACCGAGGTGGTCGAGATGCACGAGCCACCCGCGGACGCCCTGCGACGCAAGAAAGACTCGTCGATGCGGGTCGCCGTCAATCTGGTGAAGGATGGCGTCGCGCAGGCCTGCGTGTCGGCCGGCAACACCGGAGCGCTGATGGCGATCTCCCGCTTCGTGCTCAAGACCCTGCCCGGCATCGACCGGCCGGCAATCGCTTCGCAGCTCCCCACGCGCCTGGGCGTGACCCTGGCGCTCGATCTCGGCGCCAACGTCGACTGCACGCCCGAGCAACTGTTGCAGTTCGCGATCATGGGGAGCGCACTGGTTTCCGCGGTGGAGGGCATCGAGCGCCCGACGGTGGGTCTCCTCAACATCGGCGAGGAGGAGATCAAGGGCAACGATGTCGTCAAGGAGGCCTCGGAGCTTCTCAGAGCATCGGGCCTGAACTTCTACGGCAACGTCGAGGGCACCGACATTTACAAAGGAACGACCGACGTCATCGTCTGCGACGGCTTCGTCGGCAACGTCGCGCTCAAGACCTCGGAAGGGCTCGCGTTGATGCTCGCGGACTATTTGCGTGAGGAGTTCACCCGCAACGGGCTGCGAAGAAGTCTGGCGCTGGTCGCCTTGCCGGCGATCAACGCCTTCAAGCGCCGCGTCGATCCGCGCCGCTACAACGGCGCGACGCTCATCGGCCTCAAGGGCGTGGTAATCAAGAGCCATGGCTCGGCCGATCCAATGGCGTTCCGGCATGCACTCAGGAAGGCGTACACCGAGGTGACGCACGGGGTGCTCGAGCGCATCGAGCAACGACTCGCGGTGACGCCAGCAGCAGCAACGCAGCCCGCTGCAGCCGCGGCGGGTTCCGGCGATGCATAGCCGGATTGCGGGCACGGGCAGCTATCTCCCGGCACAGATTCTCACCAACGACGAGCTTGCCAAGCGAGTCGATACGAGCGACGAATGGATTCGCACGCGAACCGGGATCCGCGCTTCGCGCCGCGCGCCAGGCGCTTGCCGACGCGGAGATCGCGCCGGCCGACGTCGATCTCATCGTGCTCGCGACGACGACGCCGGACATGGTATTTCCCTCGACCGCGTGCATCCTCCAGGACAAGCTCGGCACCAGGAACGGTCCGGCGTTCGACGTGCAGGCCGTGTGCAGCGGCTTCGTTTACGCGCTCGGGCTCGCTGACCTCATGGTCAAGAGCGGCCAGGCGAGGAACGCATTGGTCGTCGGCGCCGAGATCTACTCCCGCATCCTCGACTGGAACGACCGCGGGACCTGCGTGCTCTTCGGCGACGGTGCCGGCGCGGTGGTGCTGACGCCTGCGGCGAAACCGGGCATCCTGTCGGTGCACCTGCACGCCGACGGACACTATCGCAATATTCTCGCGGTGCCCGGTACGGTCGCGCACGGCAAGGTGAGCGGCACGCCGCTGCTGACGATGGAAGGCAACACCGTGTTCAAGTTCGCCGTGAAGGTCCTCGCGGAGGTGGCGCACGAGGCGCTGAGCGCGAACGGCCTCGAGACTTCGGCGATCGACTGGCTGATTCCGCATCAGGCCAATATCCGCATCATGGATGCGACCGCGAAGAAGCTGCACCTGCCGCCGGAGCGCATGATCGCGACCGTAGACCGTCATGCGAACACGTCGGCAGCCTCGATTCCGCTCGCGCTCGATCTCGCGGTGCGGGACGGGCGCATTCGTCGCGGCCAGCACGTGATGTTGCTCGGCGTGGGGGGCGGGTTTACGTGGGGATCGGTGTTGCTGAAATGGTGAGCGAAACGATGAAACTCGGACTGGTGTTCCCCGGCCAGGGATCGCAGGCGGTGGGCATGATGAGCCGCTACGACGGCTTTCCTGTCGTGCGCGACACCTTCACCGAGGCCTCCGCGACGCTCGGGCAGGATCTCTGGGCGCTGGTCGAAAACGGGCCGGACGAGGCCCTCAATCAGACCGTGAACACCCAGCCGGCGATGCTCGCCGCGGATATCGCCGTGTATCGCGCCTGGCGTGCCGCCGGCGGCGCCGCGCCCGACATCCTCGCCGGTCACAGCCTGGGCGAATACGCCGCCCTCGTTGCAGTGGGGGCGCTCGCCTTCGCCGACGCACTTCCGCTGGTCCGCTTTCGTGCACAGGCGATGCAGGAGGCGGTTCCCGCCGGTGTGGGCGCGATGGCCGCCGTCATGGGTCTCGACGCCGCGGGCGTCACCGAGGCGTGCCGCGAGGCGGCGCAAGGACAGGTTGTCGAGCCCGTCAACTTCAACGCGCCCGATCAGATCGTCATCGCGGGACACCGCGATGCGGTGGAACGCGCAGGCACTGCCGCGAAGGCGCGCGGCGCCAAGCGCGCGGTCATGTTGCCGGTGAGCGCACCGTTCCACAGCGTGCTGATGCAACCGGCCGCGGAACGTCTCGCGGCGCGCCTTGCTGAGCTCACGATCGAGCCGCTCGCCGTCCCGGTGATTCACAACGTCGACGTCTCGGTCGCCGGCTCGCCGGGCGCGATCCGCGCAGCGCTGGCGGCGCAGGCGGCAAACCCGGTGCGCTGGGTCGAGACCATTCAGGGGTTCGTCGCGCGAGGCGTCACGCACATCGTCGAGTGCGGGCCCGGCAAGGTGCTGACCGGCCTCACCAAGCGGATTGCACCCGACCTCACGGCGCTGCCATTGAACGACGCCGACGCGATCGCCGCGGCGATCGACGCGATCGGTAAAGGCCGTTGATGTTTCCGTTCGTGGTGAGCCCGTCGAACCACGAACGGCCCATGCACCCCGTTCATCGCTCGTCCTTCGACAAGCTCAGGACGAACGGGTCGTCTCGGTAGGAGCGAACATGCTCGACGGACAAACTGCCCTCGTCACCGGCGCCACTCGCGGCATCGGCAAGGCGATTGCGCTCGAGCTCGCGCGGGCGGGTGCCAATGTCGTGGGCACCTCGACCACCGACGCTGGCGCGGCAGCGATTTCCACGTATCTGCGCGAAGCGGGGGCACGCGGCGAGGGCATGCGGCTCGACGTGACCGACGCTGCCGCAATCACGGGCGTCGCCACTCGCGCAGGCGAAATCACGATCCTGATCAACAACGCCGGGATCACGCGCGACAACCTCCTGCTACGAATGAAGGACGACGAGTGGGACGCCATCATGGATACCAACCTCAAGTCTGCGTATCGCCTCTCCAAGGCGGTGCTGCGCGGCATGATGAAGGCGCGCCATGGCCGCATCGTCAACATCGGATCGGTCGTCGGCGTGAGCGGAAACGCCGGGCAGGCGAATTACGCCGCGGCGAAGGCAGCATTGATCGGTTTCAGCAAATCGCTCGCCCAGGAAATCGGCAGCCGTAACATCACCGTCAACTGTGTCGCACCGGGCTTCATCGACACCGACATGACGCGCGCGCTTACCGATGCGCAGCGCCAGAAGCTGATCGAGCGCATACCGCTGGGACGGCTTGGACTGCCGGAGGACGTCGCGCACGCGGTTGCGTTTCTGGCTTCACAAGAGGCCGGCTACATCACGGGCGCGACACTGCATGTCAACGGCGGGCTGTACATGGCATGATCTGGTAAAATCAGCCGTTTGAATGCTTGGGACCCCACAGGGGAGGAGACGCATGGAAAACGTGGAACAACGAGTCAAGAAAATCGTCGCCGAACAACTGGGCGTGAACGAGGCCGAGATCAAGAACGAGTCGTCGTTTGTCGACGACCTCGGCGCTGACTCGCTGGATACGGTCGAGCTCGTCATGGCGCTCGAAGAGGAATTCGAGACCGAGATCCCCGACGAAGAGGCCGAGAAGATCACGACGGTGCAGCAAGCCGTCGACTACATCAATTCGCATCTGAAAAAGTAATCCCCCCAGCGGGGCTGCGCGCTGTCCGGCCCCGCTGCTTTGCGAGTTCCCCGCGCGGCCGCGTTGCGCGCTCCGGTCGCACTATCGCCCAAATCGCCATGCCGAAACGCCGCGTTGTTGTTACCGGAATGGGGATCGTCTCTCCGGTTGGAATCGGCCTTGCCACGGCGTGGGACAACATCCTCGCCGGGCGCTCGGGGATTACCGCCATCACGCGCTTCGATGCCTCGGCCTTCACGTCGCAGATCGCAGGCGAAGTGAAGGATTTCGACGTCACCAAGTACCTCTCGGGCAAAGAGGCGCGTCGCTACGACAGGTTCATCCATTTCGGGCTGGTGGCGACAATGGAAGCGGTCAAGGATGCCGGACTCGAAGGTTACGCCGGCGATCTGGAGCGTTTCGGCGTGTGCATCGGTTCGGGCATCGGTGGCTTGCCAATGATCGAAGAGACGGCGAAGGCCTACTTCGAGGGCGGTCCGCGCAAGATCTCGCCGTTCTTCGTTCCGGGCTCGATCATCAACATGATCTCGGGCCTGGTGTCGATCCAATACGGGTACAAGGGCCCGAATCTGGCGACGGTCACGGCCTGTTCGACAGCCAACCACAGCATCGGCGAAGCCGCGCGGCTGATCGAGTATGGCGACGCCGACGCGATGGTCGCGGGTGGCTCCGAGGCCACCATCAGCCCGCTCGGAGTCGGCGGCTTTTGCGCGGCGAGGGCGCTGTCCATGCGCAACGACGACCCTGCGTCCGCCAGCCGTCCGTGGGACGTCGACCGCGACGGGTTCGTCCTGGGCGAAGGCGCCGGCGTTCTGGTGCTCGAAGAGCTGGAGCACGCCAAGGCTCGTGGTGCGCGCATCTACTGCGAGATCGCGGGCTATGGCATGTCCGCCGACGCGCATCACATTACCGCGCCGCCCGAGGACGGCGAGGGCGCGGCGCGTGCGATGACCAATGCGTTGAAGAACGCCGGCCTCGCTCCGACCGACATCGATTACGTCAACGCTCACGGGACATCGACGCCGCTGGGCGACCTGGCCGAGTGCCTCGCGATGAAGCGCTGCTTCGGCGACCACGCGAAGAAGCTCGCCGTGTCGTCGACCAAGTCGATGACCGGCCATCTGCTCGGCGCCGCAGCAGCCATCGAGGCGGTGTTCACGGCGCTCGCCTTGCGCGATCAGGTCGCGCCGCCGACGGCGAACCTGTTCAAGCAGGATCCGCGCTGCGACCTCGACTTCGTCCCCAACACCGCGCGCAAGATGCCGATCCGCGCGGCGCTCTCCAACTCCTTCGGTTTCGGCGGCACCAACGCGACCATCGCGTTCCGCGCGCTGTGAAGCTCGACCGGAGCGCGTGAACATGGCGTTGATCGTTCAGAAGTACGGCGGAACCTCGGTCGGCAGCATCGAGCGGATCAAGAACGTCGCGCGCCGCGTCGCGCGCTATCACCGCGACGGCCATCAACTCGTCATCGTCCCCTCCGCGATGAGCGGCGAGACCAACCGCCTGCTGTCGCTGGCCCAGAACATTTCGCCGGATCCCGATCCGCGCGAGCTGGACGTGATCGCCGCGACCGGGGAGCAGGTGACGATCGGCTTGCTGGCGATCGCCTTGCACGAGCTCGGGCTCAAGGCCAGGAGTTACACAGGCAGCCAGGTCCGGGTGCTGACCGACAGCGTGTTCACCAAGGCACGGATCCTCGACATCAACGTCGATGCCCT
>VBCL01000230.1:0-365 GCA_005888865.1 Betaproteobacteria bacterium
GCAACGCTCCGGGCGCCCTGTACTCGGTCGCGGGCAAAGGGGCCGGCAATCTGACCTGGGACCCGCAGACCGGTGCAAAATCGTGAGAGACGACGCCCGAACGGGAGTAACTCGATGATCATCGACATCCATGGCCACTACACCACCGCGCCCAAAGCGCTGGAGACGTGGCGCAACCGCCAGATCGCCGGCATCGCGAATCCCGCGGCGATGCCCAAAGCCTCCGAGCTCCGCATCGGCGACGACGAGCTGCGCGAATCGATCGAGGGCAACCAGCTCAAGCTCATGCGCGAGCGCGGGCTCGATCTCACGATCTTCAGTCCGCGCGCGAGCTTCATGGCGCATCACATCGGGGACTTCCAGGT
>VBCL01000230.1:401-8753 GCA_005888865.1 Betaproteobacteria bacterium
GAGCTGTGCTACCGGGTGAGCCGCCTCTTCCCGGATCACTTCACCCCCGCCGCGATGTTGCCTCAAGGCCCCGGCGTGGATCCGGCGACGTGCATTCCCGAGCTCGTGAAGTGCGTCGAGGAATTCGGGAATGTCGCGATCAACCTCAATCCGGACCCGTCCGGAGGGCACTGGAGCTCGCCGCCGCTCTCCGACCGACACTGGTACCCGATCTACGAGAAGATGATCGAATACGACATCCCGGCGATGATCCACGTCAGCACGAGCTGCAATCCGTGCTTCCACACGACGGGGGCGCACTACCTGAATGCGGACACCACCGCCTTCATGCAGTGCCTCACGTCGGAGCTCTTCAAGGAGTTCCCGACGCTGCGATTCGTGATCCCCCACGGCGGCGGCGCGGTGCCGTATCACTGGGGCCGCTTCCGCGGGCTGGCGCAGATGATGGAGAAGCCGCTGCTGAAGGATCATCTGCTCAACAACATCTTCTTCGACACCTGCGTCTATCACCAGCCCGGCATCGATCTGCTCACGCGCGTGATCCCCGCCGACAATATCCTGTTTGCGAGCGAGATGATCGGCGCGGTGCGAGGGCTCGATCCAGAGACAGGGCACTATTACGACGACACCAGGCGCTACATCGAGGCGGCGCACATCGATCCGGGCGAGCGATACAAGATCTACGAAGCCAACGCGCGGCGCGTCTATCCGCGCCTTGACGCCGCGCTGAAAGCGAAAGGACGTTGACCATGCACGAGCTCGGAGTCGTCTATCGCAACATCCACCGCGCCGATAGCGACGTCGCGGCAAGGCTGGGCACGTTGGGGACCGCGACCGTCCACGAGGCGATGGGACGTACGGGCCTGCTCAAACCGTACATGCGTCCGATCTACGCCGGCGCGCAAGCCTCCGGGACGGCGGTGACGGTGCTGCTGCACCCCGGCGACAACTGGATGCTGCACGTTGTGGCCGAGCAGATCCGGCCGGGCGATATCGTGGTTGCCGCGGTCACGGCCGACTGCACCGACGGCTATTTCGGCGACCTGCTCGCGACGAGCTTCAAGGCACGTGGCGCGCAAGGGCTCGTCATCGATGCCGGTGTGCGCGACGTGCGCGTGCTCACCGGGATGGGATTCCCCGTGTGGAGCAAGGCGATCTCCGCCAAGGGAACGGTGAAGTCGACACTGGGCTCCGTGAACACTCCCGTCGTATGCGCCGGTGCCTTGGTCACTCCGGGCGATGTCATTGTGGGCGACGACGACGGCGTGGTGGTCGTGCCGGCGGCCATCGCGCAGAAAACGCTCGACGCTGCGGCTGCGCGCGAAGCGAATGAAGGCGAAAAGCGGGCGAAGCTGGCTGCCGGTGTGCTCGGTCTCGACATGTACAACATGCGCGAGCCCCTGCAAAAGGCCGGATTGAAATACATCGATTGACCTAGCGCCATGACCCTCGAGTCACGCGAGGTTGATGCCATCATGGGCATCTGCTCGATGGCGATGCGACACGTGTTGGCTGAGTTGGGCGCTGCTTACGAGCGCCAGGCAGGGCAACCGGTCGATATCGTTTCGGTGGGTGGGATCGATGCCGCCCGGCGGGTCGGTAACGGTGAGGCGTTCGACTTCGTCGTGCTGGCGGACGATGCGATCGAGCGCTTGGCATCCGCGGGCTGTGTCGACCCCAAGAGTCGAACGGACCTCGCTCGTTCCGCCGTGGCGATCGCGGTGGCCGCTGGCGCGAAGCGACCCGACGTCTCCAGCGAGTCGGCGCTTCGCGACGCCGTCCTGCGCGCCCGCAGCATCGGCTATTCGACCGGTCCGAGCGGCGCGCATATTGTCCGCTTGTTCGAGCGCTGGGGCATCGCCGAGACCATCGCGTCACGCGTCGTGCAAGCGCCGCCAGGTATTCCCGTAGGCACGCTCGTGGCCCAAGGCGATGTCGAGCTCGGCTTCCAGCAGTTGAGCGAATTGATGCACCTGCCGGGTATCGAAGTCATCGGCCTGCTTCCAGCGGAGATCCAGGTGGCCACCGTGTTCTCGGCGGCGGTATGCACGGCATCGAAATCGCGCGCGGCCGCCAAAGCGTTGCTCTCCTTCCTTGCTTCACCGGAAGCCGATGCGGCGAAGCGCCACCACGGCATGGAACCGGTATGAGCGCTATGGCATTTCCGAAAACCGCCGGCTGGCTTGACTGGTGCCCTGCCCCGTCGAAGCCGCAATTCAAAGTGCCGGCCGGGAGCGTGGACGCGCATTGCCACGTGTTCGGACCCGGCGCGCAGTTCCCCTACGCGCCGGAGCGCAAGTACACGCCCTGCGACGCGTCGAAGCAGCAGCTCTACGCGCTGCGCGACACCCTCGGCTTCGCGCGGAACGTCGTCGTGCAGGCCACCTGCCACGGCGCCGACAACCGCGCGATGGTCGATGCGCTCGTGCATGCGGACGGCAAGGCGCGCGGGGTCGCGACTGTCCGACGTTCGGTCACCGACGAAGACCTGCAGGCACTGCACGCTTCCGGCGTTCGCGGCGTGCGCTTCAACTTCGTCCGGCGGCTCGTCGACTTCACGCCGAAGGACGAGCTGATCGAAATCGCCGGCCGCATCGCATCGCTCGGCTGGCACGTGGTGGTGTACTTCGAGGCGGTCGATCTGCCCGAGCTGTGGAACTTGTTCAGCGCGCTGCCGACCACGGTCGTTGTCGACCACATGGGTCGCCCCGACGTTAGCAAGGCGGTCGACGGCCCCGAATTCGAGCGGTTCATCAAGTTCATGCGCGAGCATCCGAACGTGTGGTCGAAGGTGAGCTGCCCCGAGCGGCTTTCGGTGACCGGGCCGAAGGCGCTGAACGGCGAGCGCGCCGCCTATCGCGACGTCGTGCCCTTCGCGAAGCGCATCGTCGAGGCGTTTCCGGACCGCGTGTTGTGGGGCACGGACTGGCCGCACCCGAACCTGAAAGACCACATGCCGGACGACGGACTGCTGGTCGACTTCATTCCGCACATTGCGACGACCGCTGAGCTGCAGCGCAAACTGCTGGTCGACAACCCAATGCGGCTCTACTGGCCCGAGGAAGTGCGCTCATGACACAACCCGCAAACGCGCTTGCAGCGCCCGTCCGAGGCAAGAGAGCTCGGCCCTGGTATGTGCAGCTTTGGTTCCAGGTTCTCGTGGCGATGGTCGTCGGCATCGCGTTGGGTCAACTGTATCCCAACCTCGGCGCCGACATGCAACCCCTCGGAGATGCTTTCATCAAGGCGATTCGCGTGCTGATCGCTCCGATCATCTTCTGCACCGTCGTCCATGGCATTTCCAGCATGGCCAACATGGCGAAGGTGGGTCGGGTCGCCCTGAAGGCCCTCATCTATTTCGAAGTACTGACCACGATTGCGTTGATCATCGGTCTCGTCGCCGTAAACATCTTCCAGCCTGGCGTGGGAATGAACGTCGATCTCGCGCGCCTCGATACTTCCAGCGTTACATCGTACATACAGCAGACACATAACCAAACGACTGCGCAGTTCCTGCTCAATATCATATATCATCCCCAACACATTTGTGGGTGCATTCAGCGAAGGCAATGTGCTCCAGGTGCTGTACATCGCGGTACTGAGTGGCTTCGCGCTGAGCTTTATCGGTGAGCGGGGGAAGGCGTTGAACCAGCTCATCGAGGCTTCTTCGCAAATGCTATTCCGCATTGTCGCCATCGTCATGTGGGCAGCACCCATCGGTGCGTTTGGTGCGATTGCCTTTACCGTGGGCAAATTCGGCGCGGGTTCCTTGTTGTCGCTTGGACAGCTATTGATCACCTTTTATATCACCTGTCTTATTTTCATTTTTGGCGTCCTCTGGCCTATTTGTCATTGGTGCGGCTTCAGCCTGCTGAAGCTCATTCGATACATATGGGAAGAGCTCCTGATCGTGTTGGCGACAACGTCTTCGGAAGTGGTACTCCCGCGAATGATCGCCAAGCTCGAAGACGCCGGTTGTGAGGAAAGCGTGGTGGGTCTCGTCATTCTAACCGGATATTCGTTCAACCTCGACGGTACATGCTTATATCTCGCAACGGCGGCCGTGTTCCTCGCGCAGGCGACCAATACGCCGCTTTCAATCCAGCAACAGATCGGGTTGTTGCTGGTCCTGCTGCTGGCGTCGAAGGGCGCAGCCGGGGTGGCCGGTGCTGCGTTCGTGGTTCTCGCCGCGACGCTTGCCTCGGTTGGCAGCGTGCCTGTCGAAAGCGTGGCGCTCATCCTCGGCGTCCATCGTTTGATGTCAGAAGGCTTGACCCCTACGAACCTGATTGGCAATGCCGTTGCCACGATTGTGGTCGCGAAATGGGAAAAGGCGGTGGACGAGCGGCGGCTTCAGCAAGTTCTCGATGGGGCCCATCTCACCGAGGGTCTACCGCGCCCGGCGTGAAGGCGCGGCTCTCTTCCTGTGTTGTTCGATCGGCCCGAGCAGCGCCGGGCAGCGGCGGACAATTTCCTCCATCAGGAGGGTCGCGCCCGGCGACGCCAGGGTGTCCGCTCGCCGCGTGATGCCGATAACGCGTCGCGTATCGCGGAGCGGAATAGGCAGCAGAGTCAGCAATCCCGCGCCGAGCTCGTAGGAGAGTTGGCGAGGCGAGATCGCCGTCAACAGGTCGCTGTTCAAGAGCACGCCCCGAAGCACCGCGAGGTCGCTGGTCTCGACCACCACGTTCGGGGACGGAAGGCCGCGCATGGTGAGCGCGCTCTCGAATCGCATGCGGGTCGGCGTACGCGCACGGGGCAGCACCCAGCGGGCCAGTGCCAGGTCCCGAGGCGGAATCCGCATTCGCTTGGCCCACGGATGAGCTTGTCTGCAGACGATGCCGAGCTCGTCCTCCGCCAGCGGCTCGCCCCGGAGGTCGCTCGCGTACTCGGCCGGTCGCAGCGCGCCGAGAATGAAATCGAGGTCGCCTGCGCGCAAGCTGGCCGCGAGCGCTTCGAACGATCCCTCCATGGTCGCGATGTGGAGTCCTGGATATCTGGCCACGACGCCAGCAATGGACTCCGGGAGCAGGCGCGTACGACCGAGCGGCAGCGCGCCCACCATGACCGTGCCTTGCGTGATGCCGCGCAGCGATGCGATGTCGGCCACGGCGTGACGGATCTCGGCCAAGGCGCGCTTCAGGCGCAAGGCAAGCGCCGCGCCCGCAGGTGTCGGCATCATGCCGCGTGCCGTTCGCTCGAAAAGCGCGACGCCGATGCTGTCCTCGAGGTGGCGCACTGCGATGCTCACGGCCGGCTGCGTGATGCCCAGGCTTTCGGCAACCGACGGCATGTGGTGCTGCTCGGTGAGCGCCACAAACGCACGAACGCGTCGCTCGTGGGTCAGCATGCCGAATATCGCGGCATTGCGCACGCTGCCCTTCTCGACCAGGGCGGCGAGATCGGTGCGAGCGCGCTGCATTTCGGCGTATACCCGCTGGGCGCGCACGAGGAGCGCGCGACCGCATTCGGTCAGGAGCATTCCCCTCGCACGGCGCTCGAACAGCTCGACGCCGAGCTCGTGCTCGAGCCTGTGGATGGAGCGCGAAACCGCGGACGGCGCACGAAACAAGGCTGCGCCGGCCCGATTCGCGCTGCCCTGATCGGCAACCGCGAGGAAAGCTCGCAGGTGGCGCAACTCGGGTTGCATCTCTTTCACGGCTGCAGCCAATCGGGATGGCGGTAGTCTACCGCCCATGTGGGCCTCCGATAAGCATTTTCGATACCTTCAGCCTGGATTAGTTGTACCTTGGTATCCCGCATCAGCGCTAGAATTCCGGCTGGCGCGTCGCTGTTCCACTCATAAGCTATTCAGAACCCGGAGGATCGTCAGCCCATGCGCTCCATTGCACGCATTTCCGCATTTTTCCTCAGCCTGGCACTGGCGCAGCCTCTGCTCGCCCAGAGCCCACCCGTCAAGATCTTCGGACTGGTCGAGCTGTCTGGCACCGGCGCCACGTCGGGCACCAACTTCAACGACGGCGTGAAGCTGGCGGTGAAGGAGATCAACGCCGCCGGCGGTATCCTGGGACGCAAGATCGAGTACATCGCGAGCGACACCCAATCGCAGCCGCAGGTCGCCAAGGCATTGGCGGTCCAGGCCGTCGACGACGGCGCCTACGTCGTCATGGGGCCGGTGTTCTCGGGTTCGATCCTCGTGAGCATGGCCGAGACGAAACGCGCAGGCATCCCGAACTTCACCGGTGGCGAAGCCGCAGCAATCACGCAGCAGGGGAACCCGTACATCTTCCGCACGTCGTTCACGCAGACCACCGCGATGCCCAAGGTCACGAGCTATCTGAAGGACACCCTGAAGGCGAAGACGGTCGCGATCATCTACACCAACAACGATTTCGGTAAGGGTGGGCGCGACGTGTTCATGAAGGCCCTCGACCCGCAGGGCATCAAGGTCGTGGCCGACATCTCGACCGACCCCGGTCAGGTCGATTTCTCCGGGGCAGCGCTGAAAGCGAAGCAGGCGAACGCTGACGCGTTGTTCGTCTACACCAACGAGGAGGAAGCGGCGCGCGCGCTGCGGGAGCTGCGCAAGCAGGGCTACGACAAGCCGATCATCGGCGAGACCGTGCTCACCAGCCAGAAGGTGATCGAGCTCGCGGGCGATGCCGCAAACGGCGCGGTTGCGCACGTTGGCCTCACCGCGGACGCGCCCGATCCCGGCATCCGGGCGTTCGCGGCCAAATTCCAGAAGGAATACAACTACAAGCCCGACCACAACGGCCTGAAGGGCTACACGGGGATGTACGTCGTCAAGGCGGTAACCGAGAAGGTCGGCAAGCTCGATCCGAAAGCTTTCGCCGATGCCATGCACGGTATCAAGCTGTCCGCGAAGGACTATCCGGGCATCCTGATGGACGTGAGCTTCGACAAAAACGGCGATCTCGATCGCGAAAGCTTCATGACCAAGGCCGTGAACGGCAAACAGGAAGTCATCGCAACGTTGCCGCCACTGTCGGCCGGCAAATAACGCCCTGCGAATTGACGTCAACGGAACGAGAAGCCCAAGCGATGGCAGATCAAAACACCTTCGGTATCGCGGGCCTTCTGGGTTGGCCGGTGGCGCACTCGCGCTCGCCCGTTATCCACAACCATTGGTTGGCGCACTACGGCATCCCCGGGCGCTACGTGCTGTTTGCGGTGCCGCCGGAGAAGCTCGAAGCGGCGGTACGCGGCATTGCGGCACTCGGCCTCAGGGGCTGCAACGTCACCACACCGCACAAGCAGGCGATCTTCCCGCTGCTCGACCGCGTCGACGACCTCGCGCGAAGAATAGGCGCGGTCAACACGGTCGTTGTAGAGAAGGATGGAACGCTCACCGGATTCAACAACGACGGCAACGGGTTCATCCAGAGCCTGCGTGACGCGGATCCGCAATGGCGTCCCGACAGCGGGCCGATCGTGGTGCTGGGTGCGGGCGGTGCGGCGCGCGCAGTGGCCGCAAGCCTCGCGGCGCAAGGTGCAAAGGAGATTCGCGTCGCCAATCGCTCGCTCGACAAAGCGCAGGAGATCGCCGATGCCGTCGGTCCGGTAGTGAAGGTGCTGCCGTGGGATCGGCGCGCGGACGCACTCGACGGGGCCCTCCTCCTCGCCAACGCGACGAGCCTCGGCAGCGCCGGCAAGCCGGCGCTCGAGATCTCGCTCGATCGCCTTCCCAAGAGCGCGCTCGTCGGCGACCTCATCTACGTTCCGCCCGAGACGCCGCTGCTTGCGGCCGCGCGCATGCGCGGAAACATCACCGTCAACGGCCTCGGCTTACTGCTCAACCAGGCGCGGCCGGCGTTCAACGCGTGGTTCGGCGTCATGCCCGAGATCACGCCGGCGCTCCGCCAGGCCATCGCTGCCACGTTCTGAAAACTTCGGATGGAAAGGGGTCGACAAGTGTGCTTCGCACGTCGGCGACCCCTGCGTTGAAGTTGCCCGTCATGAGATCTGACGTGTTTGCCGAGGCGAAGATCGACTGCCACGTGCACGTCCTCGATCCGGCGCGCTTCCCGTACCGCGCCGACACCCACTACGCACCGACGGGCCAGGAGATCGGCACGCCGGCGCAGCTCGCCCGGGTGATGGACGCGTACGGGACACGCCATGCGTTGCTTGTCGGCCCGAACTCCGGCTACGGGCTCGACAATGCCTGCATGCTCGATACGATCGCACGCGGTGAGGGACGTTACAAGGGCATCGCCGTGGTCGCCAACGACGCGACCCTGGACGAGCTGCAGGCGCTCAAGCGCGCCGGCGTCGTCGGTGTGGCATGGAACGTGACGCACTATGGCCTCGAGCACTACCGCGACGCGCAGCCGCTTCTCGAGAGGCTCGTCGCGCTCGACATGTTCG
>VBCL01000113.1 GCA_005888865.1 Betaproteobacteria bacterium
ACGGGGGCCCTACATCGCCTTGAACAGATGGGCGAAGGTGCGACTGACGGTGAGCTTTTCGGGTCGAGCCCTGAGGATGACGAGCGGCTGATCGCGGTAATCGCGCTCGACCCGCGCGATCGCACGCAGGTTGACGATGGTGCCGCGGTGCACCTGCCAGAACAGCTCCGGATCGAGCTCGTCGAACAGCTCCTTGATCGTCTTGCGGATGAGCGCCTCGCCATCGCTGGTCACGACTTTGGTGTATTTGTCTTCGGCGTGAAAATAAACGACCTCGTCAACGGGAATCAGGCGCATCGAGGCGCCAAGCGAGGCCTTGATCCAGCGCAGCGGACCGGTCGAGTCGCGAGCGCCGAGTTGCGCGAGCACGGTGGCCAGATCGCCGGGTGGGCGCTCCAACCGCTGCTTGAGCCGCTCCACCACCTTCTCGATTCGCTCCGGCGTCACCGGCTTCAGCACATAGTCGACCGCACCCTGCTCGAACGCGGTCACCGCGTATTCGTCGTAGGCGGTGACGAACACGACGTGGCACGCGCCCTCGAGCTCGGTTGCGACATCGAGGCCCGACTTGACCGGCATCCGGATGTCGAGGAACGCGATGTCCGGCTCGAGCTCGCGCTGCAACGCCAGCGCCTGCTCGCCATTCTCGGCTTCGGCGACCACCGCGAGCTCCGGCCAGGCTTGCGTGAGGCGCGCGCGCAACTGCGCGCGCAACATCGGCTCGTCCTCGGCGATCAGCGCCGATGGGCGCTTATTCGGCATCGAAGGGCAGCTCGACGGTTGCCCGTGCGCCGTGGGGAGTGATCTCCTCCAGCGTGAAGCGCGCCTGATCGGCGTAGAGGGCACGCAATCGTCCGCGCAGGTTGGTGAGCCCGACGCCGTTGCCGATCTTGTCGGCGAGGCCGTGGCCGTTATCGACGACCGAGACCGCGATGCGGCCCGCGTCGCGGCGCGCCTCCAGCCGTATGGTCCCCCCTTCGGCCTGCGGCTCGATGCCGTGCTTGACCGCGTTTTCGACCAGCGACATCAGCAGCATCGGCGGGAACCGGTGCGAACGCAGCCCGGTCGGAATGTCGATGACGAAGCTCAGGCGCGGTCCCATGCGCATCCGCATGATCGACAGGTAGGCCTGCGCGAGATCACTTTCCTGGCCGAGCGTCGTGCTGTTCGAGCGCAGCTGCGGCAAGGCGGCGCGCAGGTACGAGAGCAGGTGACCGAGCATGAGACCCGCCTTGGGCGGATCGGTCTCGGTCAGGAACTGGACCGACGCGAGCGTGTTGAAGAGGAAGTGCGGCTCGACTTGCGCCTGCATCAGTTTCAATTCAGCTTCGATCGCCTGCTTGGAGAGGAGGTTCCGGTCGGCTTCCGCGCGAAGCAGCTCGGCGCGGGCACGTGCGTCACGGATCTTAAGGAGGAAGAATAAGCTGACGCACAGGCCCATGACGAGGCCCGAGACTGCGGTCGAGACGAAGTGCCCAGGGGCGCCGTGCCCATGCAGGTCACCGAGGTGGTACTCCGGATCGCCGATGACGTAACCCTTGATGGCGAGCAGGAACAGCATACCCACTGCGGTGCCGCTGGCCGCCGCTCCGATCAACCGCCGCAACGGATGTGCGCTCTCCCAAGGCTGCGCCGCATTGACTGCATATGCGATGGAAAGGCCAACCGACTGCGCGGTGATGAAAGGATGCCAGAAGGGGCGCGTCTCTTCGGTATAGAGGATGAGGGCGACGCCGGTGTTGATCGCCACGATCAAGCCGAGGGTGCGCCAGGAGACCCCGCGCAACCCTGCGAAGACGGGCGCCCACCAGGGAGATGGGGCGAGGCTTGTCGTGGAAGTTGTCACGGCTGCCGATTCTACGCGCGGCGGCGGGCCGATTCTGGCCGAGCGACGGAGCGTGCCTGGCGGCGACGAAGCGGCCGTATCCGGAGCGGGACGAGGCTATTTGGGTCCGTCGTTTCAGACGCGGTGCGCGAAGCGGACCAGGCGCTCGACGGCATCGGCGCATTCATTCATCTCCGCGACGAGCGCAATCCGGACATAACCCCGCCCCGGGTTGATCCCGTCCGACTCGCGCGCGAGATAGCTGCCCGGCAGAACCGTGACGGCCTCCTCGGCGTACAGGCGCCTCGCG
Organism: Betaproteobacteria bacterium; assembly: GCA_005888865.1. Classification (GTDB taxonomy): domain Bacteria; phylum Pseudomonadota; class Gammaproteobacteria; order Burkholderiales; family Casimicrobiaceae; genus PALSA-1003. The sequence continues at coordinate 2,136 of VBCL01000113.1, forward strand.
AATTGGGCGTCGTCCCCGGGAACCTGGGCCCAGAGGTAAAACGCTGCGTCGGGCCGTGTCACCGGGTACACGGCGGCAACCTGCGACGTGAGCGCATCGAACTTCGCTGCGTACTGCGCGCGATTGGCGCGCACGTGCGTCTCATCGTTCCAGGCCGCGATGCTCGCGGCCGCGACCGCGGGTGACATCGCCGAACCGTGATAGGTGCGATAGAGCAGAAACGCCTTGATCAACGCGGCGTCGCCGGCGACGTAGCCGGATCGCAATCCCGGCGCGTTGGAGCGTTTGGAGAGACTTCCGAATGACAGCAGGCGAGGATACCCGTCGCGACCGAGAACTCGCGCCGCCGCCAGCGCGCCCAATGGAGGATGCGCTTCGTCGAAGTAGATTTCCGAATAGCACTCGTCGGCGGCGATGACGAAGCCATGCCGGTCCGAGAGCTCGAACAGGAGTCTCCAGTCGTCCAGGGTCATCACGCGCCCGGTGGGATTGTCCGGCGAGCACGCGTAGACGAGCTGGGTGCGCGCCCATACGCTCTGGGGTACAGCGTCCCAGCGCGGCGCATAGCCGTTCTCGCCCAGACTGTTGACGCAATGCGCGACCGCCCCGGCGAGAATCGCCGCGCCTTCGTAGATCTGGTAGAACGGATTGGGCACCACGACCGAAGCACCCGCGCGACTCCGGTCGATGACGGTCTGCGCGAACGCGAAGAGCGCCTCGCGGCTTCCCAGGACCGGCAACACCTGCGTCGCGGGATCCAGTGCGGCGAGCCCATGCCGGCGCCTGATCCAGGCGGCGATCGCCTCGCGCAGCGCGGGCGTTCCAACCGTTGTGGGATAATTCGCGAGGCCTTTTGCGCCGGCCGCAAGCGCGTCGAGAATGAGCGGCGGCGTCGGATGCCTGGGTTCGCCCAGCGAGAGATTGATCGGTTTATTGACCGGCTGCGGCGCGATACCTGCGAACAGCGCCCGCAGTCGCTCGAACGGGTAGGGCTGCAACAACGCGAGCTGCGGATTCAACGTGGCAACAGATGACGTGAGCGAGGCCGGATTATACGCGACTGTCAGCGAGTCCCCGGCGCTGCCGTGGTCATGGAGACTCGTCGCTGCGGGCGCGATGCTCGTTGCGCTGGCGCTCCTCACGGCAGTGCTGGCGTACTGGGGCTGGCGCTGGTTCGGGCCCGCGCCGACGCTGTCGCCTCCCGCAGCCACCGAAGGCGATCCGCTGCGGCGCATCGCCGAGGCCCATCTATTCGGCGCCGCCGCGCCGAGCGCTGCGGCGAACGAGCCATCGATGGCGAGCGCCGATCTGCGGCTCCTGGGCGTATTCGCGCAGCGTGACGGGCAAGGTTACGCGCTGTTCCGTGCCGGAACGCGAGGGCCTCTCTTCGTTGCCGCGGGCACCGACGTCTTGCCGGGAATGCGACTCGAGGCGGTCCAGCCGGGCAGCGTGACGTTGCTCGAGGGCGGCGTCCGACGCGAGATGCCGCTTCGGCGTGTCACGGCAGGCGACAAGGCGCGCGTCGCAACTGCTCTTCCCCGGACGGCGCAGTGCACTGCGCCTGCGGGTTTCGCAGGCCCGATCCTGCGCCTGAACGCCGAGCTCCTTTCCGGCATGATCAACGCGCCCGACACGTGGAAGGCGCTGGTCCAGCCCGGTCCCGGGGGCTTGCTGGTCCGCGATCAGAGCGGCTTCGCGGGAATGATGGGCTTGCGCAACGGTGATCGGGTCGAGCGCGCCAACGGAGTCGCTTTGGCGCTGCCCGAAGATATCGCCGCGACGGTGCTCAAGCCACTCACGCGAAGCCAGGCCGTATGGGTATCCGGCATCCGCGACGGGAAGCCGCAACAGTGGCTGTATCTCAACGCGGGCGCGTGCCCGGCATGAAGCGGTGAACCGGTGAACAGGTGAACAGGTGAACGAGTGAAGCAATTGGGGGAAGCGCACCGCGTTCGAATTCACCCGTTCACTGATTCACTCGCTCACGGTTGTTCGGGCAGCCAGTCCAGTACCGCAGGCAGCGAGTCGATTAGCCCGTCCGGCCCCCACGATTCCGGGGCGATCTCCTTCGCGATGTAGCCGTAGCGCGCGACCAGCGCGGCCATGCCGGCGCCACGCGCTGCGACGATGTCGCGCTCCGCATCGCCAACGTAGACGCAGCTCGCCGCGTCGATACCCAGTCCCGCCGCCGCGTGCAATAGCGGGGCGGGATGGGGCTTCGTTTGCGGGGTGGTGTCGCCGCAGACGACGATGCCGGCGCGCGCGGCAATTCCGAGACGGTCGAGCAGCGGCAGCGTGAAGCGAGCTGCTTTGTTCGTGACGATGCCCCAGTCGAGGCCGCGTGCCTCGATCGCCGTGAGCGCATCCTCGCCGCCGGCGAACAGCCGCGTGTGCACTGCCAGCGCTGCGGCGTAATAGTCCAGGAAAGCGTCCCTCAACCGTTCCCACTCGGGATCCTCGCGCGTAACGCCCAGCCCGGCGCCCAGCATGCCCCTCGCGCCGTCGGAGGCATGCGGACGAAGCACCTCGACCGCAAGGGGAGCCAGCGAGCGATCAGCGCGTAGGCGATTCACGGCCGCGGCAAGATCGGACGCGGTGTCTGCCAGCGTGCCATCGAGGTCGAACAGCACCGCGCGCACCGGCAGCGGTCGCGCTCCGCTTGCGCTAGGCATCGCGGCGGAACGTTGCAATGTAGTTGACCGACGTATCCGCTTCGAGCCGATAGGTTCTCGCGAGCGGGTTGTAGGTCATGCCGACCAGATCGTCGGGCTCGAGGCCGGCACCCCGACCGAAAGCCGCCAGCTCGGACGGCTTGATCAAACGCGCGTAGTCGTGCGTGCCGCGGGGCAGGAGTCGCAGGATGTATTCGCCGCCAATCACCGCAAACAGATAAGCCTTCGGATTCCGGTTGATGGTCGAGAACACGGCGAGCCCGCCGGGCCTGGCGAGCTTCGCGCACGCGGTTACGGTCGACGCGGGATTGGGCACGTGTTCGAGCAACTCCATGCAGGTGACCACATCGAAGCTTGCCGGTGCCTCGGCAGCGAGCGCCTCCGCCGCACTCAGCCGATAGTCGACGTCTACGCCTGATTCGAGCTGATGCAAGCGTGCAACCGCAAGCGCCTTGTCCGACAGGTCGATGCCGGTGACCGCAGCACCCGCGCGCGCCATCGCTTCGGTGAGGATTCCGCCGCCACATCCGACGTCGAGCGTCCGCTTGCCGGCGAGACCGCCGCAACGCTGCTCGATGTAGTCGAGTCGCAGCGGGTTGATGTCGTGAAGCGGCTTGAAATCGCTTCCGGGATCCCACCAGCGATGCGCGAGAGCGCCGAACTTGGCGAGCTCGGCAGGATCGGCGTTAAGCATCGGACGAGTATATGCGGGTTGTCGGAAAAGAGAACGAGTGAAGGAGCAGGGACGCGCGTCGCGAACAGTTCACTTGTTCACTTATTCACCCGTTCACCGACCTTGCATCCGTTCCTGCCACATTCTGGCGCGGGCGGACAGCTCGAAACGGTCGAGCGACGTGAGTGTGCTGTCGCGGACGAGACGCTCTCCCGCGACCCACACGTCGGTCACCTGATCGCGGCCAACCACGTGGACGAGGTGGGAGATCGGATCGTAACAGGGCGCGTGCTCGAACTTAGCGAGGCTAACCGCGATCGCATCGGCCTGCTTGCCCGGCATGAGTGATCCGATGGCGGCGTCGAGACCGAGCGCCACGGCACCGTCGAGCGTGGCCATGCGCAGCGCGAGGCCGGCGGGCATCGTCGCCGCGTCACCACTGGCGACCTTGGCGAGCAGCGCGGCGAGGCGCGCCTCGCCCAGGATGTCGAGGCGGTTATTGCTCGCCGCACCGTCCGTGCCCAGCGCGACGTTCACGCCACGGGCCTGAAGTGCCGCGACGGGGGCGATGCCGCTGGCAAGCTTGAGGTTGGATACCGGGCAGTGCACGACCTGGCAGCTTTGGGCGGCGAGGAGCTCGACATCCGACTCGGCGAGATGCACTGCGTGCACGGCGATGAAATTCGGCCCCGTCACCCCGAGCCGCTCCAGGCGCGCCAGTGGACTCATCGCATCGGCCGCGAGGCTTTGCTCGAGCTCCGCGCGAGTCTCCTGCAAGTGGGTCTGGATCGGAAGGTCGAGCTGCCGCGCGTAGACGACGACCTTCTCCCAGCTCGCATCGCCCACGGTGTACGGCGCGTGCGGCGCGAGCGCGAAGGTGAGTTTGGGCTCGTGCCTCCATGCGTCGCGCGCGGCAAGGCCCTCCTGCAGATACGCGTCGGCGTCCGCGGCGTAGGGCGTCGGGAAGTCGAGCACCGGCAGGCCGATGAAAGCGCGTATCCCGGCCTGCCGATATGCGCGCGCCGCCGCGTCCGGAAAGAAGTACTGATCTGCGCAGCAGGTGATGCCGCCGAGCAGCATCTCGCCGGCCGCGATAAGCGTCCCGTCATGCACGAACTCGGGTGACAGGAAGCGCTCCTCGCGTGGCCAGATGTGCTGCTCGAGCCAGGGTTTGAGCGGCATGTCGTCGGCAATGCCGCGGAGCAGAGTCATCGCCGCGTGCGTGTGCGCGTTGACGAGTCCCGGCAGCAGCGCATGCGTCGGCAACGCGGCGCGCTCCCGAGGTGCGTAGTCACGCTCGACCGATGCGGTCGGGATGAGCGCGACGATGCGTCCCCCGTCGACGACCAGCGTGTGATGTTCGAGCGCGCCGGCGGGCTCGATCGGCACGATCCAGCGCGCATCGATGCAAAGGTCAACGGGAATGGGCATGAACCGGTTCAGCGTACCGAAAAAAAAGCCCCGCGCGAAGCGGGGCTTTTTGACAAGCGCGTGCTTTATCGCTTCGTCGCCTCGCCCTTGACTTCGACTTCCACGCGGCGATTCGGCGCCAGGCATTCGATCAGAGCCTTACGCTCCTTCGGATACGCCTGGTTGCAAACCACGCCCGGAACCGGCTGCGTCTTGCCCATCCCGAGGGTTTCGATCTTGTCCCTGGCCACACCCTTGGATACGAGGTAGTCGCGTACCGCGTTGGCGCGCCGTTCGGACAGCTTCTGGTTGTACGCCTGCGAACCGATGCGGTCGGTGTGTCCCGTCACCAGAACCAGCTCGAGCTTGGTCACGTCCCTCAAGCGGCTGATGACTTCGCGGTCGATCGCAGCCTGGCCTTCAGGCTTCAGGACTGCCTTGTCGAAGTCGAACAGCGCCTTCGAGGCCAGCGTGATCTTCTGCACGGTCGGTGCGGGCGGCGGCGGCGGCGGGGGCGGCGGGGGCGGCGGAGGTGCTACCGCAGGCGCCGGCGCGGGCGCAGGCTTCGGAACCAGGTCGGGATCACACTCGACAATCGCCATTGCGGGTGTCCAGTACCCCGTCCTCCAGCACAGCGTATCGTTGACTCCAGGCTTGCCACCGTACGAGCCGCTGCGCCAAATGTTCGCATTCGGTTGGCCGTAGCCGAACAGAACGTAGCCACTGTTCTGGGGGTTGGCCTGGCCGAAAGCGGCCGACCACAGCGTGGCAGCCGCCGCGCCGGTCACTATCGTTGCTATCAAACGAAGTTTCATTAGTTTCACCCCTTTGGCTTTGATTATGGTGGTGTACTTGGTTCTTTTGACCTGGGACAGCAACTCAGGCGCGATTGACCGCAAGGAAGGACAACAACGGACAACAAGTGAACGGCAAAGCGCGCTTTGCGCTTGAATATAGCATAGCGGTTTTAGCGCTGGCAAAGATTCCGGCAACAATACGTTGCGCAGTGTCGCGTGAATACAACGGTCATGATAAACTTGCACATTTTACAAGCTGCCCGCGGCCTACTGGATTAGCGGCGCCGCGATGCGCTTCTGGGCATGGGCGCCAAAGCGGTCGCCTGGTCAGGATTTTCATGCTTTCAACCCACTAAGAGCGCCTTTCGTGATGGAGCAGTTCGCTAAAGAAACCCTTCCGGTCAGCCTGGAAGCCGAAATGCGGCATTCCTACCTCGATTACGCGATGAGCGTGATCGTTGGCCGGGCCCTGCCGGACGTCCGGGACGGCCTGAAGCCGGTGCATCGCCGCGTGCTCTTCGCCATGCACGAAGCGAACACGGTCTGGAACCGCCCCTACGTGAAGTGCGCACGGGTCGTCGGCGACGTGCTGGGGAAGTACCACCCGCACGGCGACTCGGCCACCTACGAAGCGCTGGTGCGGATGGTGCAGGACTTCTCGCTGCGCTACCCGCTCATCGACGGCCAGGGCAATTTCGGCTCGGTCGACGGAGATGCGCCGGCGGCGTATCGCTACACCGAGTGCCGGTTGCACAAGATCACCGCCGAGATGCTGGCCGACATCGACGAGGAAACGGTCGACTTCGTGGCCAACTACGATGGCAAGGAACGCGAGCCGACGGTATTGCCGACGCGATTGCCCAATCTGCTGGTCAACGGCTCGTCGGGAATCGCGGTCGGGATGGCGACCAACATCCCACCGCACAACCTGTCGGAAATCGTCACCGCCTGTCTCGCGCTTCTCGGCAATCCGGAAATCACTGTCGATGAGCTGATCGAGCACGTGCCCGCGCCGGATTTCCCGACCGCGGGGATCATCTACGGCACCGAGGGCGTGCGCGAGGGCTACCGCACCGGCCGCGGCCGCGTCGTCATTCGCGCCCGGACCCACATCGAGGATCTCGAGAAGGGCAGCCGGCAGGCGATCATCGTCGACGAGCTTCCCTATCAGGTGAACAAGGCGACGCTGCTCATCCGCATCGGGGAGCTCGTCCGGGAAAAGAAGCTGGACGGCATCGCCGACTTGCGCGACGAATCCGACAAGTCAGGCATGCGCGTGGTGATCGAGCTCAAGCGCGGCGAGATCACCGACATCATCCTCAACAACCTGTACAAGCTCACGCAGCTTCAGGATAGCTTCGGCATGAACATGGTCGCGCTGGTCGACAACCAGCCGCGGCTGCTCACGCTCAAGCAGTTCCTCGAGCACTTCCTTGCCCATCGGCGGGAAGTGGTCGTCCGCCGTACGCGTTACGAGCTGACCAAGGCCCGCGAACGGGGTCACGTCCTCGAGGGGCTCGCCGTCGCGCTGTCGAACGTCGACGAAATCATCGCAATGATCAAGGCCGCGCCCACGCCGGCCGAGGCGAAGGCCGCCTTGATGGCCAAGCGCTGGCGCTCAGGCATAGTCGAGGACATGCTCAAGCGTGCTGCCGCGGAGGCCGCGCGACCGGAAGGTCTCGCGCCGGAATTCGGATGGCAGGAGAGCGCCTCCCCGCGCGGTTACAACCTGTCCGACGCGCAGGCGCAGGCGATCCTCGAGTTGCGCCTGCAGCGACTGACCGGCCTGGAGCAAGGGAAGATCACGAGCGAATACAAGGACGTCATGGCACAGATCGTCGATCTGCTCGACATCCTGGCCAAGCCCTCTCGCGTGACGACGATCGTCGGCACAGAGCTGAGCTCGATCCGTGATCAATTCGGCGACAAACGGCGGTCCGAGATCGTCGCGCAGGGTGTCGACCTGTCGATCGAGGACCTGATCGCGCCCGAGGACATGGTCGTGACGCTGTCGCACGGCGGCTACATGAAGGCGCAGCCGGTCGCCGAGTACCGGGCGCAACGGCGCGGCGGGCGCGGAAAGCAGGCGACGGGGACCAAGGAAGACGATTTCATCGATCACCTGTTCATCGCCAATACGCACGACCACATCCTGTGTTTCTCCAACCGTGGCCGCGTGTACTGGCTCAAGGTCTACAACGTACCCCAGGGCGGGCGCATCGCCCGCGGCAAGCCGATTGTCAACCTGGTTCCGCTGCTCGAGCACGAGAAGATCACCGCGATCCTGCCAGTGAAGGAGTTCGTCGACGACCATTTCGTGTTCATGGCCACCGCCAAAGGCACGGTGAAGAAGACGCCGCTCTCGGAATTTTCGAGGCCGCGGCCGTCGGGGATCATCGCCATCGATCTCGATGACGGCGATTTTCTCATTGGCGCCGCGCTCACCGACGGCAAACACGACGTCATGCTGTTCAGCTCGGGCGGCAAGGCCGTGCGGTTCGAGGAGGGCGACGTCCGACCGATGGGACGCATCGCGCATGGCGTGCGCGGCATGCTGCTCGACAAGGGACAGCGCGTGATCAGCATGCTGGTCGCCGAAGACGAGAAGCAGTCGGTGCTGACCGCGACCGAGAACGGGTTCGGCAAGCGCACCCCGATCATCGAGCACACACGGCACGGGCGCGGCACCAAGGGCATGATCGCCATCCAGCAGAGCAGCCGCAACGGACAAGTGGTCGCCGCGGCGCTGGTGCTTCCCGACGACGAGGTGATGCTGATCTCGACTCGCGGCGTGCTGATCCGCACCCCCGTGAAAGCGATCCGTGAAATGGGGCGCTCGACGCAGGGCGTCACCCTGATTAACCTCGGCGAGGGCGAGAAACTCGCCGGGCTCGAACGGGTGGTCGAGACCGAAGAAGAGAACGGCGAATAAGACACGCGTGAGGCGACGTTGCGGACTGAACATGGCCACCGACAATCGCGACGATCAGAACGAGCTCAAACACCGCCGTGCCGCGATCGATGCACTCGACGCGGAACTGCTGCGGCTTGTCTCGGAGCGCGCCGCGCATGCGCAGGCGATCGGCACGCTCAAGAGCGGACCCGCCTACCGGCCTGAACGCGAGGCTGAGGTGCTGCGCCGGGTCGTGCAGGCGAACCGGGGGCCGCTGACGAACGACGCGGTTGCCGGCATTTTCCGCGAGATCATGTCGGCGTGCCTCGCGCTCGAGGAAAAGCTCTCGGTCGCATATCTCGGGCCCGCGGGAACCTACAGTCACGCCGCGGTCTCGCGCCATTTTGGCGAATCGGTCGCGACCGAGCCTTGCGCGTCGATCGACGATGTCTTCCGTGCGACGGAGGCCGGGCGCACCGATTATGCGGTCGTGCCGGTCGAGAACTCCACCGAAGGCGCGGTGGGCAGGACGCTGGATCTGATGTTGCAGACCCCACTCACCATCGTCGGCGAGATCAAGTTGCGCATCCAGCAGAACCTGCTCGCCAAGGGCATCGCCATCGACGCGGTGACCAAGGTGTATTCGCACGCGCAGTCGCTGGCGCAATGCGTGCGATGGCTGGCGCAGCAGCTGCCCTCGGCAGCGCGAGTCGCGGTGGCGAGCAACGCCGAAGCGGCACGCCTGGCGGCCTCCGAGCCCGGCGCAGCGGCGATCGCCGGCGAGGCCGCGGCAGCGATATACGGCCTGGACGTCGTCGCGGCGCACATCGAGGACGAACCCAATAACACGACGCGTTTCTGGGTGCTCGGCCGCCACGGCGCCGGGCCTTCCGGGAAGGATGAAACGTCGCTGGTGATGTCGGCGAAGAATCAGCCCGGGGCCATGTACGCGCTGCTCGAGCCTTTCGCGAAGCATGGGGTGAGCATGTCGCGCCTCGAATCGCGGCCGGCGCGCACCGGGCTGTGGGAGTATCTATTCTTCGTCGATCTGGAGGGTCACCAGGACGATACGGCGGTCGCGGCGGCGATCGCCGAGCTCAAGCTGCGCGCGCCGTTTCTCAAGCTTCTGGGGTCGTATCCCGCTGCCCTCGTGTAATGACCTCGTTGTCTCGCCCTGCCGGAGATCGAATGATAAGCGCCAACGAAACGGCGGCGGTGCCCGCCGACCTCGCGCCGGACTACGTCCGCCGGATCAACCCCTATGTTCCCGGCAAGCCGATCGAGGAGCTCGCGCGCGAATACGGATTGGCCGAAGAAGCCATCGTCAAGCTCGCGTCGAACGAAAATCCGCGCGGGCCGAGCCCGAAGGCACGCGAGGCGATCGTCGCCGCTTGCGCGGGCATCACGCGCTATCCGGACGGCAACGGCTTTGCGTTGAAGAACGCGCTCGCAAGCCGTTACGGCGTCGATCGCGAGCAGATTGTCCTCGGCAACGGCTCGAACGACATTCTCGAGCTCGCCACGCAGGCCTTCCTTCGTCCCGGCGATGAGGCGGTCTATTCGCAGCATGGCTTCGCCGTCTATCCGCTGGCCACACAGGCGCGGGGCGCGACCGGCATCCAAGTGCCGGCGCGGCACTACGGCCACGATCTCGAAGCGATGGCAAAGGCGGTGACGTCGCGCACGCGCATCGTCTTTGTCGCTAATCCGAACAACCCGACCGGTACGTGGCTACCTCCGGCTGCGCTCAGGGCCTTTCTGGCCGCCGTGCCGAGCGAGGTGCTGATCGTTCTCGACGAGGCCTACGACGAGTACCTCGAGACGGCGCAACGCTCGCCGAGCGTGAGCTGGATCGCCAGCCATCGCAACCTCATCGTGTCGCGTACCTTCTCCAAGGCGTACGGACTCGCCGGCTTGCGCGTGGGCTTCGGAGTGATGGATGCGAGCGTGGCCGATATGCTCAACCGCGTGCGCCAACCGTTCAACGTCAGCTCGATTGCGCAGGCCGCCGCGCTCGCGGCGTTGGCAGATACCGCGTACGTCAGCGAGAGCGCGCGCCTGAACCGTACCGGGCTTGTGCAGCTCACGGCGGCGCTCGACGCCATGCGTGTCGCGTACGTGCCCTCTCACGGCAACTTCCTGCTGGTGCATGTCGGTGACGGCGCCGGCGTCTACGAGCGGCTGCTGCGGCAGGGCGTGATCGTGCGCCCGGTCGCGAACTACGAATTGCCCGAGCACCTGCGCGTGACCGTCGGTTTGCCCGAAGAAAACCGGCGCTTCCTGGCCGCACTCGAATCGGCGCTCGGACGCTGATACGGATGGTGCGCATCGGCAAGCTCGTGGTGATTGGCGTCGGACTGATCGGAGGCTCGTTCGCGCTGGCGATGAAGCGCTCGGGCGGAGCCGAAAGTGTCGTGGGCGTCGGTCGGGGAAGAAGCAATATCGAGGCGGCGCACAGGCTTGGTATCGTCGACCGCGGTTTTGTGCTCGACGATGCGTGGACCGCGGAGCTCGGCGATGCCGATCTCGTCTTCCTCGCCCCCCCTGTCGGACAGATGCCATCGCTCCTCGCCGCGATCGCGCCGCATCTTGGCCTTCAAACGCTGATCACCGACGCCGGCAGCACTAAGCAGGACGTGGTCGCGGCAGCGCGCACGCTGCTCGGCTCCGCGCTGCCGCGCTTCGTCCCCGGCCATCCCATCGCGGGTACCGAACACTCGGGCGCGACGGCGGCGTTCGATGCGCTCTTCCGCGACAAGCAGGTCGTCTTGACTCCGTTGCTGGAAACCGACGCGACGGCTTTGACTCGTGTCGCGGAATGCTGGACGCGCTGCGGAGCGACGGTGCGTCGGCTCGACCCGGCTCGTCACGACGCGATCCTCTCTGCGGTCAGCCACTTGCCGCACACGCTGGCCTTCGCGTTGATCGCGGACCTTGCGGCGCGGGCCGACGCGAACGACTGCTTCGATCTCGCCGGTACGGGCTTGCGCGACTTCACGCGCCTGGCGAGCAGCCATCCGGGCATGTGGCGCGATATCTGCCTCGCCAACCGGGACGCATTGCGGCGCGATCTCGCGAGCTATCGCGATCGGCTCCAACGGATCGATGCGCTGCTCGATGCGCGCGACGGCGAGGCGCTGCTGGCGCTGTTCACGCGCGCTCACTCGGCGCGCGATGCGTGGGTCGAGCGCCAGAGCGGCGGCGACGAAGTTTAGTCATTCGCGCGCCCGGCGATGGACTACCTCGATCTCGCCCCCGTCGCCCGGATGGCGGGCACGGTGCGCCTTCCGGGGTCCAAGAGCATCTCCAACCGAACCTTGCTGCTCGCGGCGCTCTCACGCGGGGACACCGAAGTCCGCAATCTCCTCGATGCCGACGACGTCGATCGAATGCTGGACGCCCTGCGCACGCTGGGCTTCCGTGTCGAGCAGCATGGAGCAGGGCGTGATTTCACCGTTCGGGGCGGCGGCGGCACCATCCCGGTCAAGCAGGCGAGCCTATTTCTCGGCAACGCCGGCACCGCATTCCGCCCGTTGACAGCGGTGCTCGCGCTGTCGGACGGACGCTACGAGCTGTCGGGTGTGGCGCGCATGCACGAGCGACCGATCGGCGATCTGGTCGACGCGCTTCGCACGCTCGGCGCGGACATTCGCTATCTGGGGCGGGAAGGTTTCCCGCCGCTCGCGATCGGCAAGGCTGTCGTCCCCACCCGCGATCGCGTTGCGATTGGCGGTGAAGTGTCGAGCCAGTTTCTCACCGCGTTGCTGATGGCGTTGCCGCTGGTCGGCGGGGGCGTCGCGGTCGAAGTACTGGGCGAGCTGATTTCGCAGCCGTATGTCGAGATGACGTTGAACCTGATGGCGCGCTTCGGCGTCACTGTTCGACGTGAGCAATGGCAACGGCTTACCGTCCCGGCGGGGAGCGCCTATAAAAGCCCCGGCAAGATCACCGCCGAAGGAGACGCGTCGTCGGCGTCGTACTTTCTCGCCGCGGGTGCGATCGGCGGCGGTCCCGTTCGGGTCGAGGGCGTGGGCCGCGACAGCATTCAGGGCGACGTACGCTTCGCCGAGACCCTGGCCGCGATGGGTGCCACGGTCGACGCAGGCCCCGATTGGATCGAGGTTCGCGGGGCGAGGCCGTTGCGCGCGATCGACGCCGACTTCAACCGCATGCCTGACGCCGCGATGACCGCGGCGGTTGCAGCGCTGTTTGCCGATGGTCCGTCGATACTGCGCAATATCGGGAGTTGGCGGGTTAAGGAAACCGACCGCATCGCGGCGATGGCGACCGAGCTCTCCAAGCTCGGTGCGCGTGTGGGGGCAGGTGCCGACTGGCTGTCGGTCGTGCCGCCGGCGAAGCTTCTACCTGCCACGATCGATACCTACGACGATCATCGGATCGCGATGTGCTTCTCGCTCGCCACCCTCGGCGGGATATCGGTGCGCATCAACGATCCGCGCTGTGTGCGCAAGACTTTCCCCGAATATTTCGCCGCGTTCCGCGGTCTCGCCCGATGACCGATGCCGCGCCGACAGTCATCGCGATCGACGGCCCCGCCGCGTCGGGCAAGGGCACCATCGCGCAAGGGGTCGCGCGGGCTCTGGGGTTCCACTACCTCGACAGCGGGTCGCTGTATCGGCTGGTCGCGTTGAAGGCGCTGCAGGCCGGCACTGCACTCGACGACGAGTCGGGGCTCGCCCGCGTGGCCGAGACTTTGAATTCCGGGTTTGTCGACGGCCGGACCTTTCTCGACGGCGTCGACGTTGGCAGCGCCATCCATACCGAAGCGGTGGCCACCGCAGCCTCCCGGGTCGCCGTGGTGGCAGGGGTCCGCCGAGCGCTGCTCGGGCGGCAGAGGGCGTTCCGGCGGCGGCCGGGGCTGGTCGCCGACGGTCGCGACATGGGGACGGTGGTCTTCCCGGACGCCGCGCTCAAGGTCTACATCACCGCCAGCCCCGAGGAGCGGGCAGGCCGCCGTTATAAGCAGTTGATAGAAAAAGGAAACTCCGTTACACTTGAAAGTCTTTTGCGCGATATCCGGGAACGGGACGCGCGCGACAGTAGCCGAGCGGCAGCACCGCTCAAGCCCGCTGCCGACGCCATCATTCTGGACACGACCGGCCTCTCTATCGAGGCGGGCGTCGCCTTTGTGTTGGCGCGCTACCGCGAGCTGGGATCGGAGCATGGACACTGACGCGCAGGATCCAGGGAAATTGACCGCGCATTGAAGCAACAAGGCAATCGAGCGTCGCCTCGCCGGACGAAACACGGGCTGTCCGGCGCCGCGGCATGACCCACCAGACCCGTCGTCACGCCCGTGACGACGAATGAAGCAATAGGAAACCGTTTACTCATGGCAACTGCCACCACCAACCAACCCGCCCAACCGCAGGAAAATTTCGCCGCACTGTTCGAGGAGTCCCTCGCGCGGCAGGAAATGCGGCAGGGCGAACTGATCACCGCCGAAGTCACCCGCGTCGATTACAACATCGTCGTCGTCAACGCCGGGCTGAAGTCGGAAAGCTTCATTCCCATCGAGGAATTCAAGAACGACAAGGGCGAGGTCGAGGTCAAGGCCGGCGACTTCGTCACCGTCGCCATCGAAAGCCTCGAAGACGGCTACGGCGAGACCCGCCTGTCGCGCGACAAGGCCAAGCGCCTCAAGGCGTGGACGGATCTCGAAACCTCGATGGAGCAGGGCAATGTCGTCCAGGGCTGGGTCACCGGCAAAGTGAAGGGCGGCCTCACCGTCATGGTCAACGGCATCCGCGCGTTCCTTCCGGGGTCGCGCGTCGACATCCGCCCGGTGAAGGACACCGGTCCCTTCGAGGGCAAGCAGCTCGACTTCAAGGTCATCAAGCTTGACCGCAAGCGCAACAACGTCGTCGTGTCGCGCCGCGCCGTGCTCGAAGCGAGCCTGGGCGCCGAGCGCGAGGAGCTCCTGAAGACGCTGCAGGAGGGCGCCGTAGTCAAGGGCGTGGTCAAGAACATCACCGATTACGGTGCGT
>VBCL01000193.1 GCA_005888865.1 Betaproteobacteria bacterium
GATCGATGCAGGCAAGCGATCAGTTGTCGTGGCTGTCGCCACGGCCCCCCCTGATACGTTGTCGGATCGCGCGGCAGGGAGGCGCCCCCGCGCCTTGCGCCACCGCGCAGCAGCAGTATAGCGGTGTTCGAAGGGGGATTCCTACACCGCCACCTCGAACGCCTCGTGCGAATCGGTATCGAAGGCGAGGCCTTTGGGAAGGGGCACGATGGCCGATTGGACCGATCCGCCTGCGACGTGAATCCGGTTACCCAAAGCAGCCATGATGCATTCGTGCCTGGGCAGGAGCATGGACGGCAATGGCCACCAGGTGTCGCTCGCCGGATCGTAGGCCTCGAACGCGCGATACGCCGCCAGGAATTTGTCGTCCTGCACTTCGCCGCCCGCCGCGTAGATGATGCCGTTCAAGGTCGCGGTATTGAGCCCGCTGCGCGCCGTCGGCATGGGAGTCTTGGTCACCCAGGAGTCTGCGGCGGGATCGTAGGCCTGCACCAGGTTGGTGTTCCCGGGGAAACCGATGATGAACGCCCCGCTGAGCCTCCCGCCGATGACGTAGATTTTCCCGTTCACGGCCTCGCCGCCCATGTGGTTGCAGGGCGTGGGCATCGGCGCGCGTGCGCGCCACGTGTTGGTGGCGGGATCGTATTCTTCCACGGTACCCAAGGATCGCTGCGGCTGGCGCGGGCGGATTACGGGGGCGCTCGCGTCCGGGGCCGGTCCGGCCCCGCCGATCACGTAAATCTTTCCGTTCACGACGGCAGCCACGCCGCCGCCGCGCGCCGTCGGCATCGGGGTCAGCGCCCGCCAGCCGTCGGTCGCCGGGTCGTACTCCCAGGCGTCACTCACCGGGTTCCACCCCGGCGGGCCCGAGGGAGGAAGGTCGAAGCCGCCGAACAGGTACATCTTCCCGTTCAGCGCGGTGACTCCAGCGTGGTGAACCGGATGCGGCATCGGTTTTTTCTGCGCCCACGCGTCGCCGGCGGGATCGTATTCGTAGACGAGGCCGGCCGGCTTGAAGCCGGGCAACAGACCCTGGGCGGCGTAGAGCTTGCCGTTGATCGCGACTCCCAGAAGCTCTCCGGTGGCCTGGGGAAACGGAGCGAGCCGGATCCACTTTCCTTGTGGAGAACCCGTCGCATTGCTTCGGGTGCCGGGCGCGGTTGCCGGTTGGGCACGAAGGCCCTCATCGAAGGTCCAGACGAATCCCTGGCTGGCGGCCGTCGCCATCAGTCCTAACCCGGAAGCTACGAACGTTCTCCTGCGCATGGCGATTACCTCACTTTTCTAGAGGGTGCTCCGCGGGAAATGAACTTACTCTGGCGAGATGGCCCCAGCAAGCACACCCGCCTATCTTCCGGCCGCAGGGGCGCGGCGGCGTGCGTGGTGCTTGGAATTCCCCGTCGTCGGGGAAGCACGTTGCCGGCCGGACGCGGCCGGGCCTCCGGCAGGCATCCGGAAGATGCCCGCCTGGATCAGGCTCGCCATCTCGCCGCGCACGATATGTTCTATTTCCTCGATCGCTGCGGACCGCGTTTCGGCAACCGGACGGGCGAGGATGAGGATGCGATGCAGGTTGGCGTCTTCGATCGGGTACGCAGCCAATCGTCCGATGCGGATCTCGTCGTGAAAAGCCGATACGGGCATGATGGTCATGCCGATTCCGGAAATCAGCAGGCGCCGGATCGCTTCGACAGAGTTGACTTCTGCCTCGACGCGCAGCCCGACCCCGAAGGCAGCGAGCTGCTGCTCGACCAGCGTGCGCAGGCCGACCGTGATGATCAACGGCGTCGCGCCAAGCTCGGCCAGCGAAAACGCATGTCGGGTGCCACGCGCACCCGGCGGCGACAGCACCATCAGCGGTTCGGAGCATAGTGGCGTCAGGGCGAGCGCGGTCGTTCGCGGCGGGTTGGTCATGACGGCGAGGTCAAGCCGCCCGGTGAGGAGCGCGTCCAGGAGCTGGGGGCTGAATCCCTCCACGACTTTCAGGGTGACGCTCGGACATTGCTGGCGCGCCCGCGCCACGCAGCCCGGTAGCAGGAGCGGCGCAAGCGTCGGCGAAGTGCCCATCACCACCGTGCCGCGAGGCGCCTGCGTCTTGCCGCGAACGTGCTCGCTGGCGCGCGACACTTCGAGCATGATGGTTCGCGCATGGTCCAGGAAGTCCCGTCCCGAAGTCGTCAGCCGGACCCCTCTCGGCAAACGCATCAGAAGTTGCGTGCCGAGCTCCGCCTCGAGCTGCTTAATGTGCCGAGTGAGCGCCGGCTGCGCGATGCCGATCTTGTCGGCGGTGCGCGTGATGCTTCCCTCATCGGCGACCTGCACGAAATACTGGATGCTGCGCAGTTCCATGAGCGAGAAAGCCTTTTAGGCGCCAAGTGACTCAACGATAACAAAACGGCATGCCCGGGCGGGCACGTCGACGCGGTCGCCGGGGGCGAGACCCGAAGCATGCCGGGTCAGCATGTCTAGCATAGCAAATCACGATTGGTATCGTCCCATCCCCGGTGTTCTAATAAGGACGGACGGGTCCATTGGCGGACCTTCCGGTAATGCCATGCCCGGCCCGGAGGGCCACGAGGAGGTTGGCGCAATGAGGCAGATCGGCGTCGGTATCATCGGCACCGGCTGGTGCGGCGGCATCCGTGCGCAGACCTGCGCGGCAAGTCCACTCGTCGAGAGTCTGCACCTGGCCGAGATTCGCCCCGAGCGGCTCGCCGAGGTGGCGGGCGCGACCAGCGCCCGCACGGCGGTGACCGACTATCGGGAGCTGGTCGCCAACCCGGAGATTGAAGCGCTGGTCATCTCGGCCACTCCGGAAACGACGCACTATCCGATGACGCGCGAGTGTCTCGCCGCCGGCAAGCACGTATTCCTCGAAAAACCGCTTGCGCTGACCCTTGCCGAAGCCGATGAGCTCGTCGCCACGGCGCGCGAGCGCAAGCTCAAATTCACCATCGGGTATTCGCAGCGATTCAATCCCAAGTTCGCCTATGTCAGAAAATCGATCCGTGACGGGTCGATCGGTCGGCCGGTGAGCGCGCTGGTGAGCCGGCACATCACGCGCAATCTGGGCAAGAAGATCAGCGGCCGCATCAAGCTTTCGCCGGCCGCAATGGAAGCCACGCACGACCTGGATTTCGTGCTGTGGTGCCTGGAGCCGTCTCGGCCGGTGCGAGTCTATTCGCAGAACAATTTCGGCGCGATGCAGGAAGCGAGCGGCGCGCCGATTCCCGACACCCAGTGGATCACGGTGACGATGGACAGCGGTGTCTCCTTCGTGATCGGCGCGGGCTGGTCGCTGCCGCCAGGCTATCCGAATTTCTCGACGACCTGGATCGAATTTGTCGGCACCGACGGTGCGGTCATGGTCGACGACAGCCATCGCGACGTCGTGCTCAACACGATGCACCAGGGTATGGTCCTGCCCATGTCGACGATGCCCGGCGAAGCCGTCGAACACACGTATGCGGGTCCGATGGCCGCCGAGACAATTCACTTCCTGGAAGCGGTCGCGTTCGACCGGCCGGTGCTGGTGACCCCGGAGCACGCGCGGATGGTGATGGAGGTCTACGTCGCGGCGGATTTGTCCGCCGAGAGGAACGAACCGGTCGCGCTTCCGCTGACCGAGGCCAAGAAGGTCCGCGCAGTGGCTTGATCGGATGGCGAAGAGAAGCGCCAAGCGCATCGGACTGGCCATTGTCGGCGGCGGCCGGGTCGGGTTGATCCGCGGAGAAATCGCCGCACGACATCCCCAGGTCGACTTCATCGGGCTGGCGGAGATCAAGCCGGACCGTGCGCGCGAGGTCGCGGAGAAGATCGGCGCCGACTTCGTGACCTCCGACTATCGGGAGCTGTTCGCGCGACCCGAAGTCACGGCGGCGATCATCTCGACCGACGAGCACCTGCATGTCGATCCGATTCTTGCTGCCGTCGAGCGCCGGCTGTCGCTCTTCATCGAAAAGCCGCTCGCGACCGAGCTCACCGAATCGGAGCGCGTGCTGAAAGCGATTCAGAGCTCGGGCGTCGATGCGGTGGTCGGATACACACAGCGATTCCGCCGGCGCTGGCTTGCGGCGAAGGAAAAAGTCCGGACGGGTCAACTCGGCGACGTCACGCTGGTCACGTCGCGGGCGTTCATGAATCGTCTCGTGGCCCTCGACAATTACCAGCGCACGGACGATCCGGGAGAGATCTCGCCGATGGTCATCTCGGGCACGCATGCGCTCGATATCGTCATGTGGATGATGGAGGCGAAACGCCCCGTCGAGATCTATGCGCGCTCGATCGCCAAAGCGCTCGGACCGATCTGCAACGGCATCGACGCCACCGCCGGCACGATCACGTTCGAGGACGGCAGCCTCTACCACGCGTCCATCTCGTGGGCGCTGCCCGTCGTCTGGCCGGCGGCGGTGTACAGCCTCGACGTGGGTATCGTCGGCACCGAAGGCGTGCTCACGATCGACGACACCCACCGCGACATCGTGCTCGCCACGACCCACTCGCAGGGTGAAGGGTACGCCCCCGACGCGACTCGTCGTGTCGACTTTCTCGGCAGCTATCCTCCGGGCGATATCGCGCTCGGCGAGCTGCGCGGCCCGATGCGCGACGAGACGGAGGCATGGCTGAACCGGCTCTCGATGGATCTGACGACGCAGCACGCCACCGCCGCGGAGGCCCACGATCGGTTGATGCTGACCAAGGCGTTCGACCTGTCCGCGCGCCTCAAGCGGGCGATCTCGCTGCCGATCACTGCGAGCGATGAAAAGCAGCGCGTGCGGCGCGTGGCCGCCGAATAGAGGCAAGAGCGTTCGAGGAGGAGCCATGAGGAAGCTGACGCAGGCCGCGTTGCTGATGCTCTCGCTCGTGCTGTGTCCGGCGCTTGCATTCGGGCAGACGGGCTATCCGAACAAGCCGGTCAGGATGGTCGTCCCGTTTGCTCCGGGCGGCGCGTCGGACTTCGTCGCGCGCATCATTTCGCCGAAGCTCGGTGAGGCGCTCGGCCAGCCGATCGTCATCGAGAACAAGGCGGGCGCATCGGGCAACATCGGGATGGAAGCGGCGGCAAAAGCCCCTGCCGATGGCTATACGATTTATCTCGGCAACATCGGTACCATCGCGATCAATCCGGCGGTGTTTCAGAATCTGTCTATCAATCCTCAAAAGGATTTCATCCCGATCACGCTGGTCGCGGGCGTGCCCAGCATCCTGATCGCCAACTCCACCGTTCCGGTGAGTACGGTCGCCGAGCTCGTGGCGCTATCGAAGTCGAAGCCTGGCGAGCTCAACTTCGCCTCTCCCGGATCGAGCACGCTGAACCGCCTGGAAATGGAGCGGTTCATGAAGCTCGCCAACTTGAACATGGTGCACATCCCCTATAAAGGCGGTGCCGGTCCCGCCGTCACCGGAATGCTGGGCGGCGAAACACAAGTCATGTTCGTGACGCTGTCGTCGGCGATCAGCTTCATCCAGGCCGGCAGGCTCAAGGGGCTCGGGATCTCCACCACCAAACGCATCGAAGCATTGCCGCAGGTGCCGACGATGATCGAAGCGGGATATCCAGAAATGGTCAGCAGCTCGTGGCAAGGCGTATTCGTTCCCGCGGGAACGCCGCGTCCGATCGTCGAGAAGATCCACGCCGCGCTGCTCGCGACGATGGAGTCGCCCGACATAAAGCAACGCTTTGCCAGCGGCGGCGTCGACGTCATGACCAGCAAGACTCCGGAGGAGTTCGCCGCGTTTGTCGCCGCCGAAAGCACCCGCTGGGGCAAGGTCGCAAAGGAATCCGGCGCGACGGTCGATTAGGTTTCAGCGACCCACTGATCCGCGGTAGATAAACTGAGGGAGGCAGCGCGATGGCGAATTTCGGCATGGTGGGCTTGGACTGGCAGGAGCGTGTCAACTGGGACCGGCTGCGCAAGTACCGGCTGGAGAGCGCGCGCAAACGAATGAAAGCGCACGGGCTGGGCGCGATGCTGTGCATGTACGACGAGAACGTGCGTTATCTGACCGGTACCTTGACGCCGGGCTGGAACCGTCTGGAGCCCGGTTTGCGCTACGCGCTTCTGTGCGGCGACGATCCGCCGGTGCTGTTCGAGCAGGGCGACCTCGGCGCGCACATCGCTCGCCATTCGCCCTGGATTCCGAAGGAGAACATCCGCTGGTCTTATGCCTGGATCAAGGGCGCGGCCGGCGCGGCTTCGCTGCAGCAGGTGAACAAGTTCACCAAGGCGATCCAGAAGGAGATGAAGAAGAGCGGCGTTTCCGGCATGAAGCTCGGCGTCGATTTCGTCGACATCAACATCATCCAGGTGTTCAAGGACGCGAAGATCGACTGGGTCGACGGCATGACGCCGATGATGGAGGCGCGCGCCATCAAGAACCAGGACGAGCAGGAATGCATGCGCATGGTCGGCGCGATCGGAGACGCCGCGCACTGGGAATGCATGAAATTCCTCCGTCCCGGGCTGACCGAGAACAAGGTCACCGCGCATATCATGGAATTTCTCTATTCCATTCCGGGCATGGAGGACGTCGAGGACGTGATTGTGTCCTCGGGGCTCAACACGTGGCCCAACTGGCGCAACTTCTCCGACCGCATCATCAAGCCGGGCGATATCGTGTTCATGGACCTCGCGGCGCTCACCTGGAACGGGTACAAGTCGTGCTACTACCGCACGTACTGCGTGGGCAAGGAGCCGACCAAGGAGCAGAAGGAGTACTACGCGACGGCGCTCAAGTGGCTCTACGATTCGATCAAGGCGGTGAAGGTCGGCACGACCACGCGCGAGATCGCGAAAAAGTGGCCGTCGGCCAAGGAGGCGTGGGGGTACGCGGAAGAGGACCAGGCAGCGGCCAACCTGTGGGGCCATGGATTGGGCCTCGCGCAATACGATCCACCGGTGATCTCGCGGATCTGGTCGCTCGATCACCCGGTCGAAATCAAGGAAGGCATGGTGTTCGCGCTCGAAACGCAGCACGGCAAGACGCACCAATGGGGCGTGCGCATCGAGGAAATGCTTATCGTGCACAAGGACCGGATCGAGATTATTTCCAACTTTCCGGTCGAGCAGATCACGGTGGTCGATCCGATGCCGGGGTATTCGAGTTATG